>NZ_JBHERJ010000048.1:0-28714 GCF_043359455.1 Lysinibacillus sp. PWR01
CTATTTTGTTTTTCAATACGAAGAAGATGCATTTGCAATTATTTGCGAATGCATCTTTTTTAGATTAGTCGACCGAATACTTCCGTCTAAGTACTGTGATGTGCGACCAATCTGCTTTCATTACGCTGGTAGCACAGATTCCACAATAGCTGTATCTGACATGAGCATTTCTTTTAATCGAGCCTTTGCACGGAATAAACGAGATTTCACAGTACCAATGGAAACCTTCATAATTGTAGAGATTTCTGCTAGTGAATATTGGTCTATGTAGAAATACCATAAAGTCTTTCTATAAATGGCATCTAATTGCTCCATTTTATCCTGCACTAGTTTTGTCACAATATCCTTTTCAATTTTTTCTTCTGTAGAAATTTCATTATTGGGAACCAAATCTAGAATCGGTACGTCTAATGTTTCAGGTTGGTTCATCATATATTTGCTACGTCGCACTTTTTTACGATAGCGATCTCTAAATGTATTCATTGTAATAGTTGTCAGCCAAGCTTTAATATGCTCTACTTCGGCAACGCTATCTTCATAGCGTACAACCTTCACCCAAACTTCTTGCATTAAATCTTCAGCTTCTATATTATTGCGAGTTAGTTTTAAACATAAGTGATATATATAACGATTGTATTCCTCGTATACGCCTTCTAATTTTTCATTCATTGTGTATGCCTCCGCTTCTTGTTCTTGCTTCTATACACATTCTCGCAAAATAATGTATTACACTCTATCGCATTGGCTTTCAATTTCATTACAATCGTGTAAGCTTAATCACTTTCACTTGTAATATTCGTAAAAATTGTTTTACTACTATACTGCTTTCCCTCCAAAAAAGCTTTTGATGACAATAGTTACCTATTATTCAAACTATATTTTCAATAATATTTATTATCAGAATATTATTTAGTCATTTATTGGCATTTGAAGAATCAAAAAATGCACTCCTAGTAGAAGTGCATTGGTTTGTTAGCTTAGCAGCCCTAGACGAAAAGCTGAGGCAACGACCTGTGTTCGATTCTTTGCTTTGAGCTTTGTCATCAGGCTACTTACATAATCCCTGACCGTATGCTCGCTTAAAAATAATAAACTGGCAATTTTTTTATTATCATACCCTTCGGCAAGCAGACCAAGTATCATCGATTCCCTTTCAGTTAAATGAAGCTCTGTATTCTTTTCTACCTTCTCGCCCTTACGTGATAAAAATAGACCTAAACGCTTCCCTACTTCTTCAAGGAGTGATAATTCTTCCTTTGTGCAATCAAACTCCTCACCTAGCTGATCGAATGTTAGCCATCCAAATAATTGGTCTTGTCTCATAATGGGAATAAATATAATCGAGGATAAATTAAATAATTGGATATGCTCCTCTTTCACATAGTTTTTAGGGTTTTTTAAATAAATGGGTTTTCTTGAACTAAGTATCGTGTTTTCCCCAGTCAACTCCCCTTTCATGCTTTGCACCTTAGGTAGTTCTGCCCCAATAACTCCATAAAATTGATTGGACCATGGAACATAAGCATAAAATACGCATCTTCTATAACTAAAATACTCTTCACACTTTTTTAAAATACGGGCTAAATCCTGATAGCCTGAGGAACTAATTAGCAATTTATCAAGCCTATCTAATAGCTTCAAATGCCTAAATTCCTGATTTTCTGTAGTTATGTTACTAGTTTGATTCTCTCTCTCACAGTCATCGTAAAGAAATACAAGAAATGTAAATATCGATAATACATACATTAAGATGGCGTTCGTTCGACTACTCTTCTGTTGAATCATAAAAGTAATCAATGCTTTCTCAAATATTAATTGAAATAGATTAAAGCTCTTCCTATCAATAATGGACAACTGTGATTGAAGCCATGTGTTAAAAAAATACTTATCATCATTATTTAATTCATCGATATTTGCATGTGTCATTAAACGCAAAAACGAATCCAGTATCATTGCTGCTCTTTTTCGATCTGCCTCAGCTATAGAAGGTTCTAGATTAAGGTAAATATTCGTATTCTCTTCAATTTGCTTATGATGGATTTTAATAAATAATACAAACTCTTGAAGTGTTACTTCTTCAATCGACTGAAATGGATGCGCCATAGGAAATTCTTCTCCTTCACACTTAAATACCCCTATAAATGGAGGATATTCACTCACTATATTATACAGCATCTTATAGGATAGTATTTCAAATTGAAAGGAGTAAGATGAAAGTATCGCTAAACAATGCGAATACTTTTGAATCCTAAGGTAACCATATAACCAGAAATAATGAAAGGTGCGTGCTTGAAATGAGACTAGAAAATAAAGTAGCCATTATTACAGGTGGAGGTACAGGAATCGGGAAAGAAACTGCACTATTATTTGCTAAAGAAGGAGCAAAAATAGTTATTACTGATATAAATGAACAATCTGGTAACGATACAGTCCGTGATATCCAAGCTATTGGCGGTGAGGCATTATTTATCCGTCACGATGTTAGTAATGAAGAAGACTGGAAAAAGGTTGCAGATGAATCAATAAAAACATTTAACAAAGTGGATATTCTTTTCAATAATGCAGGTATCTATATCATAAAACCACTTGCGGAAATCGAACTTTCTGACTGGAACCGCTTAATGTCTATCAATGTAACAGGTGTGTTCCTGGGTATGAAACATATTATGCCGCTTATGGCTAAACAGCATAATGGTTCTGTTATTAATGCTTCTTCTATTGCAGGCTTAACAGGTGCTGCTGGTCACGTCTTATACGGAGCGAGTAAAGGGGCTGTCCGCATTATGACAAAGGATGCTGCTATGGAATATGCTCCATATGGCGTACGTGTCAACTCCATTCATCCTGGCTATATTGATACAGGTATGGCAGACTATGCGTCAGCCACAACTGGAAGCTCAAAAGATGAATTAGGCAAAAACTTATTCCCATTAGGACGTTTAGGCTCTGTTAAGGAAGTGGCGCAAACAGTATTATTTTTAGCTTCTGATGAGTCTTCCTTCTCAACAGGTGCAGAATTCGTCATTGATGGCGGAGCAACAGCAAAATAACAATAAAGGTGGTCATTTATATGAAACTAAAAGATAAAGTAGCAATTGTTACTGGTGGGGCTAGTGGGATTGGTGAAGCCACAGTTCGTCTCTTTGTAGAAGAAGGCGCTAAAGTCGTTATTGCCGATTTTTCTGATCGTGGACAAAGCGTCTCTGAAGAATTAAATAACAATGGTTTTGATACACTCTTCGTGAAAACAGATGTAACAAGCGAAGCAGACATTCAAAACATGATAAAGGAAACCGTTACTAAATACGGTAAACTTGATATTATGTATGCAAATGCTGGCGTGGCTGATGATGCACCCGCACACGAGCTTTCTTTTGAAAAATGGAAAAGAACAATTGATATTAATTTATCAGGTGTATTTCTTTCTGATAAATATGCCATTGAACAATTCCTTGCTCAAGGTACAGGTGGCGTCATCGTCAACGCTGGTTCTATTCATAGTTTTGTTGCCTTACCAAATCCTACAGCCTACTCATCTGCAAAAGGTGGCGTAAAATTATTAACGCAAAACCTATGTACAGCTTATGCTAAACAAGGCATTCGCGTAAATGCGGTTTGTCCTGGCTATATCGATACTCCTCTACTGGCTGAAGTTGATGCTCAAAAGAAAGAATATTTAGCATCCCTTCACCCACAAGGTCGACTTGGTAAACCAGAAGAAATCGCTAAAGCCGTTCTCTTCTTAGCTAGCGACGATTCAAGCTTTGTCAATGGTACAACGCTACTTGTTGATGGCGGTTATACTGCTCACTAATGATTAATTTATAAAAGGTCTGATTTTGGGTAAACACCGAAATCAGACCTTTTTTTATCCAGATGAATGCACACTGAATAACAATATTACTTCCCCTCCGCAGAATATTTGATATTCTAATACATAGCTATATTTTATATTTAAGAGGTGATCTCATGTTTCAGTCACATCAATCCTGGTTTGCGCAATGGCAAGCTACACACCGTATTACGAATGAATGGGTAAAAGGTGGAACTGTCCACGTTCCGGCAAGCAATGCTCTTATTTTAATTACAGATGGTCATGCTTCATGGAGTATTAATGGTCAGGTACAACATGTACACTTAGGCAATTTATTAGCCATTGGGAAAAATTCTATTATTGAGGTAATGGATCATAATAATTATGCATTAGCCGGATGGATCATTTATTTTGACATATATGACCTCACTACTCATGCCCTTTGTGAACAGCAGCCTATTCTTGAAGATGATTTTCAAATGACTAAAATTCCCGAGGTTGCATTGGCAACGATTTGCCGTGATTTAGTCGAACAAACTGATACTACGCCAAACACTTCCATCATCATGAACCAGTCTATTATATATACTTTACTAAAATATATATATCAACAGCAAAACAACGAAAAGCTCAGCGTCGAAAATAAATTAGACCTATCAATGGAATATATACATAACCATTACAATGAATTGATTACAAGAGAAACATTAGCTAATAGTATCGATATTAGCCCTTGGCACTTTTCTCGAAAATTTAAGGAGCAATATGGCTTATCTTTATCAGAATATCTAGCCACATATCGAATTTATCGAGCACAGGAAGCTTTACTTACTACCTCTGCACGCTCGCTGGACATTGCTAAAAGTGTGGGCTTTGAAGACCCCCATTATTTCAGTAGAAGATTTAAAGCCATGGTTGGTGTCTCTCCTAAAAACTATGTAAAATCAATTACTCAGCAGCGGATATGCTTTTTATCTCCCCTGCATGCTGAGATTGCACTGGCACTAAATATTATCCCTCATAGTGTAGTAATTACTGCTTCCATAGTGCCCAGCTACCAAAGGGAATTATTTAACTCTTATCAAATTCATCAAATGGATATGAGACAATACATTGTTGATATTAAACAAATTAAACAACAACAGCCTGCTTTAATTATCGGTAATATATTGGAAGAGAAAATAAAAAATGAATTGCGTGAGATTGCCCCTGTTATTAGTGGATTACCAAAAGACATGACGAGTTTATTAAAATATTTTGGTGCATTATTTCACTGTAAAGACCAAGCAGCTTCGTTAATTAATAATTCCTTAACAGAAGTCAAAATGTATAAACAGGACTTGGCACATGTTTTACGCGAAAAACCTACAATAGTATATCTACGGGTTGAGCATTTTGGGTATCGATATATTGGTGAAAGATCGTGTGAGATTGCTCGGCTACTTTATAACGAACTCGAATTTTCTATGCCCCATAATTTACAAGGGAAAGAATATAGCTTTAATGACTTGTCACTTGAAGATTTGTTACAAGCTAACCCTACTTTTTTATTGCTAGAAAAACGAATAATGGATCATTTCAGTTCTGAAGAAAATATGAAATACTTAATAAATAGTTTTCAATGGAATACGTTAGATGCTGTTAAAAACAATCGCATTCACGTCATTGATACATCACTTGGATTAAACAATTGTGGTGTTTTTGGAAAACCTATAATTTTACAAGATCTATATCAATTTTTAATCAGAACAACACAAAAATCCAATTGAATAAACACAATCCTCTATTGGTTTCTCTTTTTCTAATTTGCTAATATTTGATAATGATAATCATTATCAAAAAAGGAGATTAGAAAAATGTTAAAAAAATATTGTGCTTTCCTCACATTACTAATGATGGTTTTCGCATTGGCTGCATGTAATAGCAAGCCAGAGGAAGACAGTCAAAACACACAGTCATCAGAAGAAACTGAGGCTACTACAAAAACCATTAAAGGAATTTTCGGCGATGTCACGATCCCGACAAATCCTAAAAATATGTTAGTGTTTAACTCTAATTATGCAGAGTTTTTACTATCTATTGACATTGTGCCTCAAAAAGTTTTAGTGGTAGAAGAAATAGAGCCTGACTATCGTCCAAAGCTTTTTAAAGAAAATCATGTCGAAATGATAAATACACCTCAATATGAAGAAAATTTAGAGCAAATACTATCATTGGCTCCTGATTTAATTGTCGTGCAAGGAAATGTGATCGATTCTAAAAAATATGAAGAGCTAAGTAAAATAGCTCCTACCCTTGCCGTGGATGCCAATGGTTCTATAGAAGAAGCACTTCCTGCATTAGGCAAAGTTTTTGAGAAAGAAAAAGAAGCTGAAGCAACCCTGACTGCTTATCATAACAAAGTGACAGAAGCTAAAGAAAAACTACAACAAGCCATTGGCGATAAAACGGTCATGGTATTAAGGGTTGAACCAAAACAGTATCGCTCCATGGGTGCTAAAGCAGAAGGACCAGGTAGTGGTTTAATCTATCGTCAGCTAGGATTAAACATTCCAGAACGATTAGCAGATTCAGAAGATTGGTTTTCACCGTTATCTCTTGAAATCTTACCAGAAATTAAACCAGACTATATTTTCGTTGAAAAGAGAGTATTAGAAAATTACAGCAGTGATGAATCGATGAAGAGTTTAGAAGATAGTCCGCTATGGCAATCCATGGAGGCGGTACAGAATGGTCGCGTGTTCCCATTAGATACAAAGGATTATGCAGTTGGGCTAGGTCCTATTGGCACTGAACTATTAATCGACTATATTGTTGAAAAGTTGGTGCCCTAATGTCAATAAATGAACAAGACATTTATGACGTAACAATTATTGGTGGTGGACCAGCTGGCATGTATTCCGCCTTTTATAGTGGGATGCGCGAAATGCGGACAAAAATTATTGAGATTAAGCATGAACTCGGTGGTTTTATGAGAACGTATCCAGAAAAGCTAATATGGGATGTAGGTGGCGTTGAGCCTGTTCGCTGTGAAGAAATAATAAATGCACTCATTACTCAAGCGAAAACATTTGATCCAACCATCGTTTATGGGCAAGAAATTATTGGCATGGAACAGCGGGAAGATAAAATTTTTGAGTTAATTGCTAAAACTGGAGAACGCCATTATACCCGAACGATCATTTTAGCAGCAGGTCGTGGTATTACGAAAATTCAAAAGTTGAATATAGAAGGAGCAGATCGCTACGAACTAACTAATTTAAACTATACGGTTACGGATAAATCTAAATTTGCCAATAAACGTGTTTTAATTTCAGGTGGTGGTGACTCTGCTGTGGAATGGGCGATTGCCATTGCACCAATTGCTAAGGAGGTCATTGTTGTTCATCGTCGAGAAGATTTCAAAGCATTTGAATCATCTGTTTCACAGATGAAGCAAGTGGCTACATCACTAGTCCCCTATATTGTGACTAGCTTGCATGGCAACAACACCAAAATAGAACGCGTTACTGTCCAACATGTTACCACTGGTGAGAGCACACAATTTGAAGTTGATGAAATAATCGTTAATCACGGCTTTGAACGATCCTTCTACGGTCCTATTATGGAATGGGGCTTTGAATGTGAAGAATATGGTATATCTGTTTCACCTAAAATGCACACAAGTATTCCAGGTATATTTGGTGCTGGTGATTTCATTACCTACCCTGGCAAGGTTCGCCTGATAGCTGGTGCATTTAATGATGCCATTCTAGCCGTTAATAGTGCGAAGCTATATTTAGATCCTACCGAAGTCGATATGGCTGGTGTATCCTCTCACAATGACCGCTTCGCTGAAAAAAATGAGGAAATTATTAAACGACATATGGCTAATTAAATAGAAACATCTTGCATAACTGCACTTCAAATTATTGGAGAAAATCTAATAATTTGAATGCAGTTTATTTTTTAAAATAAATTTTTCACTTCTACGATACAAGCATCTATTTGAGAATCATTATCATTGATTGTATTATCGTAATATAAACTATTGAAAGAAGTGAATCCTCAAATTGAAAAATCTTACTTTAGCAGATTGGGACTCGGCAAAATTAACCATTATACATATATCTGATAATCCACTATTAAGGCCTGTCATTACTTGTAACTGCATTTTCGGTTTTATTGCTCAAGGAACTGGCGAATGGAACTTACATCATACTCCCCTATTACATAATAAAAACATCTTTTTGATTGTTCATGACCCTATAAACATACATGTCACGCAGGAACCATCTTCGGCATGTATATGGATCTATTGTAATGTTACTTTTGATAACACAAAATCTGAGCCCTTAGAGCCTCTTATTTTTTATGATGCACCGAAGCATTGGCTAACATTAATAGATAACATAAACACGCAATGGGAAAAGCACACAGACGCTAGTAAATATAAGACAAAGATATACTTAGCAGAGTTAATCTATGAAATGTATACACTAGATTCAAATATACTGCATGAGGAACAGTTAACCTCTCAAACATTAGATTATATTAATAAACATTTTCATGAAAACTTATCTCGTCATACAATTGTAGAAAAAATGAATTACAGTGTATCTTATCTCTCTAAACAATTTAAATATCAAACTGGTTATGGTCTAATTGATTATTTATTACATACTCGTATCAAACATGCAAAGCGACTTTTAGTTGAAACACATCATTCAATCCAAGAAGTTTCGAAGCAGGTTGGTTATGAAGATTCTTCTTACTTTACTCGCCTATTTAAAAAAAATACTGGATTAACACCTGGCCAATATAAAAGATTATATTTACCCACTTCTATAGTGTTGAATAATCCTAATTTTGAGTTAAAATCCTCCGATGTATTCACTCGAGGAACTTTATATAATGATAATTGTTATCAATATGAAGGAGGCTTTTTACCAATGAAATTTAATTGGAACCATACTATAGTAGCTTCATTTGTTTTATGTGCTGCTTTATTATTAACAGCTTGTACAAACAACGACACTACTGAAGAATCAGAGGAAACAATGGTTTATCACTCCATCAATGGTGATATTACGTATAATAAAAATCCAAAACGTATTGTTACTGATTTTTACTTAGGTTACTTACTTGCTTTAAATGTCAAACCGGTTGGTTCGAATGAAGCACAGCTAAAAAACCCTTATATACCTGAAAAAGATAAAAAAGGAATTGAGGTGATCGGAGACTCTATAGAAAAAGTACTTTCATTAGAGCCTGATTTAATTATTACAGGTAATAAAGAAATGTATGAGCAGCTTTCTAAAATCGCACCTACTATCTATATTGAATATGAAGAAAATATACCTAAACTCATTAAAGAATTTGGTATTATCTTAAATCAAGGAGACCATGCCGAGGAGTGGCTGAAAAATTATCAACAACAAGTTCAAACCGCTCGTAAAAAAATTGCTCATATCATTAAGCCTGAAGAAACAATAACTGTTATGGATATACTGGATGGCCAAGGAACCATCACTATTTATGGAGATGGTTATACAGGGTATCCTGTTTATACGGGATTAGGCTTACAAATGGCACCAGCTGTGAAAGCACAAACTACTATAAAAACGCCGTGGACACAAATTTCTTCAGAAAAAATTTCAGACTTTGTAGGGGACCGTGTTATCGTAGCAAGAGCTGCCGACACACCTAAAGTCGACTTTACAACCGCTCCTATATGGAAAAATTTAGAGGCCGTTAAAAATAATGAAGTTTACGAAATAGATAATTTCAAGTTTTGGTTTACAGATCCCATTTCTGTTATTGGGCAAATTAACGATCTAACTGACTTATTTATCGAGCGTGCCAATGATAAGGAAACTAAGTAGGACAAGCTCTTTTTAGACCATATTCAAAATGCGACAAAGCTCTCTATAGACTTTGTCGCATTTTTCTTAACCATCTTCTGCTTTTTATTTCATCATTCAAAGTTAATTGAAAAGTTTTAGATATAACGATTAAACTCCTCCCAAATAAAAATAGCATTGGCTTCTGATATTACGGCACTTCCCTTCCACATTATGCTATACTATTTCTATTATCGAAATATTGGAAAGAGGGATGCTAAATGACTAATTTACAGCAAATAGATGCTTATTTTGCAGAACATCGTGAGGCACATTTAAATGAACTGAATGAATTTTTACGAATTCCAAGTATCAGTTCGTTATCCGAGCATAAAGAGGATATTCAACACGCAGCTCAATGGCTAGCCGATGCGTTTGAAAAACTAAATCTTGAAAATATCTCTATTACACAAACAGCTGGACACCCTGTTGTTTATGCAGATTGGTTACATGCTGAAGGTAAACCAACTATTTTATTTTATGGTCATTATGATGTTCAACCTGTTGATCCATTAAATTTATGGGACAGTGAGCCTTTCAATCCTACGATTCGTGACAATAAACTATTTGCTCGTGGTGCTAGTGATGATAAAGGACAAGTCTTTATGCACTTAAAAATGATTGAGGCATTGTTTGCTACAACAGGGACGTTACCAGTCAATGTTAAATTCATTTATGAAGGTGAAGAAGAAATCGGAAGTCCTCATCTACCTGCCTATGTTGAACAATATAAAGAAAAACTAGCGGGAGATTTAATTTTAATTTCTGATACGGGCCTTTATGGTCCTCGTAAGCCTGCGGTGTGCTATGGACTACGTGGCTTAACAGGCATTCAAATTGATGTTCGTGGAGCTAAAGGAGATTTACACTCCGGTCTTTACGGTGGTGGTGTACAAAATGCAATTCATGCATTGGCTGAAATTTTAGCATCCTTCCGTGATGAGCATGGTACGATTCAAGTTGAAGGTTTCTACGACAACGTGTTGCCATTAACAGAAGAGGAACGTGAAGCTTATCTTGCACTTGGCTTTGATGAAGAATCAGTTAAACAGGAAGTGGGCGTAAAAGAATTATTCGGTGAACAAGGGTATTCTTATTTAGAACGAACTTGGGCGCGCCCAACCTTAGAGGTTAACGGTGTATTTGGTGGTTTCTCAGGTGAAGGCATCAAAACAGTGCTACCAGCTGAAGCTGGCGCTAAAATCACATGCCGTCTTGTACCAAATCAAGAGCCAGATGAAATCGTAGCACTTTTAAAAGCACATGTTGAAAAGCACAAACCTGCTGGTGTGGAAATCAACATTTCTGAATTTGATAAAGGCCGTCCATTCCTGACACCTTTCGATCATCCATTTATCCAGGCTGCTGGACGCTCCTATGAAAAAGTATATAATGTACCAACAGCTTACACACGTGGCGGTGGCTCTATCCCTATCGTAGCTGCGTTTGATGAAATTTTAGAATTACCTGTGGTGTTAATGGGCTTCGGTCTATCAAGTGAAAACTTCCATGCACCAAATGAACACTTCCATTTAGAAAACTTTGATAAAGGCTTACGTGTTCTAAGTGATTATTTATATGAGGTTTCAGGATTACAAAAATAAATATCGATTAATTAGAAAATCCCCTCACTTTTAAAGTGAAGGGATTTTTGTTTGATTACTCACCAAAAATCGTAACAATATCAGCTGATTGTTTGCGTTCTTTGCCTTTTGGCACTTCATCAAAATAACCAACTTGTAGCATGGCAATGACACGCTCACCTGGCTGCACCTTTAAAGCTTCACGGAATTTAGGGTTATCTAAGAAGCCTGGCGTTTTCCAGCAAGAGCCTATGCCTCTATCCCATGCGAGTAACTGCATATTTTGAATAAATGTACTTGCCGCTGCATAATCTTCTAAACGTTCTTTTTGACGTGCATCCTCTGGTACGATAACAAAGGCATAGCCACCTGGCAATGTAAATTTCAACATCTGCTTTGCTAAATCTTCGCTTGAAAGCTCCTGCCATTTCGGAATTGTCAGGTCACGTAATAGCTGATGAAGGTTTTCCAATTCCTTTCCACAGGCAACAACTAATCGCCACGGCTCGCGATTACCATGGTTTGGAGCCCATACCGCATCGTCAATAATAGCCATTAAATCCTCACGCTCTACAGGCTGACCATTAAATTTTTTAATCGATCGTCGTTGAATAATTGCATCTCTAACAGATAAAATTTGTTCGCTCATATATCTATTCTCCTTCTACCTTAAGACAACATATTAGAGTTTATCTCTTCTATCTTTCACATTATCATAAAATTGTATGCTTTAAAACTATCTGTTCTTAAGCAAAGCTGTCATCTATATGATAGAAAAAGTAAGTCATGCTTGGCGTATAGGCGGTGGAATCCTCGTAAAAGTAAGGTCGATTAATACTATCTGAGGTATGGGCATTCACATAAGGAATACCATTTTGAATACTTGTGACAATAACGGAGTGGTCAATTCTTCCATTCCCTTGAAAATCATAAAAAATGACATCCCCTATCTCTAATTCCTCTGCATTTTGAACACGTCTACCCTTTAATCCTGTTGTAGACCCTTCTAAATACCATCGTAACGAATGGGCAACAGACCAGCTAAAGCTCCAATTCCCCTGCTGAATCCACCAGCCTTTATCTCTACTTGGTGCCCCCCGCATCGGTGCACCCCCTGCAAGTAAGCATTGAGATATATAGTTCGTGCAATCTACATCAAAGTTTGGAAAAGCTGGATTGCGTCTGTTCCACCACAAATTGGCGTATTGAACTGCAGCCTGCCTATTATACATTTTTGCCATACATCCCCTCCTCATGCCATCATATGTCTATTCAAGTATTTCTATTAGTTAGGTCCTTACTCTTATTCTTATTGAAATCCATTATATTCGGCATGTTCCTTTCCAATTTCAAGAACATTTTTGCTACAATAAGAATGAAAGATATGTCAATTTTATTTTATGATCAGAAGGGATGTTGAATGTGAAG
Organism: Lysinibacillus sp. PWR01; assembly: GCF_043359455.1. Classification (NCBI taxonomy): domain Bacteria; kingdom Bacillati; phylum Bacillota; class Bacilli; order Caryophanales; family Bacillaceae; genus Lysinibacillus; species Lysinibacillus sp. PWR01. The sequence continues at coordinate 12,708 of NZ_JBHERJ010000048.1, forward strand.
CAGCATGCTGAGAAAGAGATTTTACAGCCAACTCTTTTATGCGATAAAAAAGGTAATTTAAATCCAGCAGCCATCGGATTTGCACGTAAGCCACTTATTAACAGCAATTTAAGCGGCCATCTCATGCGCAAAAAGAAATGGAACTATTGGTGTGTCTATGGTGATGAAATTTTGTTTTCAGCTACGATTAGTCATCTAGATTACGCAGCAGTCTGCTTCGTTTATTTTCTTGAATATGAAACACAACGCTATTTCGAAAAAACGATCACAATTCCCTTCGGTGGTAAACTAAAAATGCCTACACAGGTTTTAGAATCTGTTTCATTTAAAAATAGCGAAATGATGATTGATTTATTATATATACAAAATGAAACGCATCTATCTGTTTCCATACCAAACTTTGATGGAGATGTTTTACGAGCAAAGCTTATCATTCAGCACCCACCAGCTGACGAAACATTAAATGTAGTCATTCCTTGGAATCGCAAAACATTTCAGTTTACAGGCAAGCATCACATACTGCCAACCTCAGGTGTTGTCACAATTGGTACTCGACGTTTTAATTTCTCAGCTGAAGAGAACTTTGCTGTGTTGGATTATGGACGAGGTGTATGGCCCCGTGAAGCATTATGGAATTGGGGAATGGCCTCTCAACGCGTACGAGGAAGACGAATCGGACTTAATTTAGGGGGTAAATGGACAGATGGCACTGGCATGACTGAAAATGCTGTTTTTGTTGATGGTAAAATGACAAAAATACATGAGGATTTGATATTTCAATATGACTCCGGAGACTATATGCAGCGTTGGAAAGTGAAAACAAAATTTTCTAATCAGGTCTCATTAACTTTTTCACCTTTTTTTGAGCGTACTGCCCAAACGAATGCCAAACTAGTTAAATCAGAAGTACATCAACTATTTGGTTATTACGACGGTTCCATTTTACTCGACAATGGTGAAACACTAGTTATTCAACAAATGCTCGGATGTATTGAGGAACATCGTGCGAAATGGTAGAACAAATCTTCTAGAAGACGTTGCTTTCCGTGGGTATTTTAAAATGCAAATGATTCCACGGAAGCCTTTTGTCTCCTATTTTGTTCTAACTAAGGGCAAGTAATATTTTTTCAGGATCGTCTGTAAATATCGCCTGTACACCTAGTTGTTGTAAACTTCGAGCATCACGTTGATCATTAACGGTATACACACGTACTGTTGCGCCTTCAGCGAGAGCTAGTTTAACTGATTTACGAAATGAAGTTGGTAGACTTACATGTAACGCCTTAGCTGGAATGAGAGCAATGTAAGTAGTAAAATCTACTAACACCTCTGCAAACAATGCTGCACTTTCGATATAAGGCGCTATTTTAGATATGGTTTGCAGTGATTCATGATTGAAAGATGAAATGATGACCCGCTCTGTCATTTGCTGTGCAGCTACTTCTTTGAGTACAAGCGCTTCAATCCCTTCATATGCAATGATATCTGTTTTCAGTTCTATGTTGATACGATGATTGGTACCTGCAAAAAGCTCTAGCACTTCCCCTAACGTAGGAATTACTTCATCTCCGAACTCCCGCGAAAACCACGAACCAAAATCAAATGTACGCAATTGCTGTAATGTAAAATCTTTTACATAGCCCGAGCCATTGGAGGTACGATCAATGGTTTCATCATGAATGACCACTACCTCTTTATCTGCGGTTAAATGAACATCTAGCTCAATCCCTGCTATAGGGAGCTTTGATGCTGCTTGAAAGGCTGCCATCGTATTTTCCGGATAGTTTATCGAAACACCTCTATGTGCAAATATATCCAAAATCATGAACCTCCTCTATTTATTATTTAAAGAATAACCTTCCATCCCCCATGTAATAGTAGCATAATTAACTTTTTAGCTTTCACTTGATGGTAAATATTATATATAGTAGTATGATAATCTACTTTGAAATTGTAAGTACCTAGGAGGTGCTAAAAATGACTGTACAACATCCAGATTTTCAGGCTGAAGTAGAGCGGTTAGCGTATACCCAAAGTTATATGCAGCAAATATTAGACGAATCACAACGAGATTTACAATCTGCTCAAGAAAATATCCGCAAATCCATGGCTGATCTCGATTACTTAGATTCAAGTTTAAGTTATTTAAATATCTTAACAAATGCCAGATTCTTTGAAATGGCACGTAATCAAAAAGAAGGTCTAGAGGCCGTTCGCAAGAAGCCCTATTTCGCCAGAATCCATTTCCAAAAAACAGGTGACCCTGAAGAATTTCTTTATATTGGGAAGACCTCACTATTTCATCGTGAAACCCATGAACCCATTATTGTTGACTGGCGCTCACCCGTAGCCAATGTTTATTATGATGGTCGTCTTGGTGATATGGAGTACGATGTCCGTGGAGAAGTTCATAAGGGACATCTCTTTGCTAAAAGGCAATACAAGATCGAGAATGGCGAATTACTCGATATACGAGATATTGACTTAACAACAAATGATGAATTACTACAAGAAGCATTGGCTGGAAAAGCAGATGTTCGTCTAACGGAAATTGTTTCGACAATCCAAAAGGAACAAAATGAAATTATTCGAGCACATCTTCGTCAACCAATTATTGTGCAAGGTGCTGCAGGCAGTGGAAAAACGACCATTGCTCTCCACAGAATATCCTATTTCCTTTACACAATGGGTGAACATTTTAATCCTGAGCAGCTCATGATTTTAGCACCGAATAAGTTATTTATTGATTATATAGGCGATGTTTTACCAGAGCTTGGCGTCGATAAAATTTGCCAAACTACTTTTACAGACTACGTTCTTTCTGCCACTAAATTAAAGCTTAAGCTTCAAAATCCAAATGAGCAATTAGAGTCGCTCGTTGCTGGAGGTAGTCATCAGCCTACTGCCTGGATTGCTGAAATGAAAGGCTCCCTTTACTATCGTGATGTCATCGAACGCTACGTACAAAAGCTGGAACAAAAGATCGCAGAGCAATTCGAAGATGTCTATATTGAAAAATACTGTATCATGCGCGCTTCCCACCTGAAGAAGCTGTTTTTATACGAATTTTCTTATATGCCTATCGAAAAGCGACTTGAACATATTAAAAAGGTGTTAGCAAGCCATGTTCGTCAAAAAAAACAGGCTGTTTTAGCTACACTCCATAAAAAGTATGATGAAGCATTGGGTAAAGCCTTAAATGGCATTCGAGATGATGAAAAACGACGACGTGTTGTCACAAAATTCATCGATGAGCGTGATGAGCGAATTCCTGCCATTGAAAAAGAAACGAAGACAACGGCATCAGCTTATATGCGTCGCTTTACCAAACATAATATTAAAACACTCTATCGTACCCTTCTCACCGATGCAGAACTTTTAGCAGAACTCGCCCCTGAATGGCATTACCTTGAACAGCAACAATTTTTGCAGGCACATCGTAAAGAACAATGGGCACTCGAAGATTTAGCGGCACTATACTATTTACAAGCACGTTTAAAAGGCATTGCAGATGAATGGAAGATGCGTGTTGTCTTTATCGATGAGGTCCAAGATTATAGTTTATTTCAGCTTGCTGCTTTAAAGGCAGGTCTTGATACGGATATGTTCACGATGGTCGGTGATTTAGCCCAAGGTATTCATAGCTATCGTTCATTGACAGCATGGGAGCCTGTCCAAAACTTATTTCCTCGTGCAAGCTTCCGAACTTTGCAAAAAAGCTATCGAACAACCATTGAAATTATGGAAGTCGCGAATCAAATTCTAGCGCAAATGAATGAACAGCTCCCCCTAGTAGAACCCGTTGTGCGTCACGGTAACGTACCAAGTTTTATTCAAGCAGAGCAATTTGATGCCTTAAAAATTAAAGGGATCTTTGAAGCCATACGTCAAAACGGCCATCGATCCATTGCTTTAATTTGCAAAACTACTGCAGAAGCCATTACTATGCAACAGGCATTAAAAGACAATGCTATTGCTTCACAACTACTAACGGAAAATGAATCTATTAATCAAGAAATGTTACTTGTTGTACCAAGTCATCTAGCCAAGGGACTTGAATTTGATGCCGTCATAGTAGCTGCCTACGATACACCCTTTTACGATACGCCAATTGACCGAAAGCTACTTTATGTAGCTCTTACACGAGCCATGCACGAACTATACTTAATCGGTCCATCCAAAAAGACATTCCTATTAGAAAATTAAAAAGTCGCGAAAAGGCGACTTTTTTCTTTGCATCATTAATTTCTTGGTGGTAATTTATAAAACTTCCCTTTGGATAAATAAGCTTTAACAACTTTCCACCATGAACTAGGGGCTTCCTTTGGAGGAGACTTCTTCTTTGGCAATGCTGGCATGCGCATGATCACGACTCCTTTCTTAAAGCTTATTAATATTATATGAAGATAGTAGGTAATTATGATAAAAAAGGGCGATGAGTTGATATGAAATACCACTCATCGCCCTTTTTCCTATTGTTTTACATAATAATCAATTTGCTGCGCTTTCATAAAGCCTGCTTTTTCATAGACAGATAGTGCTTTTTTATTGTCTACTTCTACATCTAGCATGACGAATGCTGCACCAACTTTACTCGCATAATCCTTTGAGAAAGAAAGAAGTGCTGTCCCAATACCCTGTCCTTCACAATTTGGATGTACAGCAAGTGCTGTTACCCACTGGATTTCATTTTCCTGAGCTGTTGTCACTGTCCCAACAACAGCGCCATCCCGATAAGCAATCCAAAGCTTTCGTCCATTTGTTGATGTATTAAAGGCAATAAGCTCTTCTGATTCTTCTGGTAAATCTCCAAATGCTTCACAATAAATAGTAATCAGTTCAGCTTGCTCACCATTATAGGGTTGAATATTAATATCTTTTTGTAATGTAACGGGCTCTGCTTTTGTTTCTAAAGTAGCTTCTGAAAAACTATAGGTAAAACCTTTGTTTTCAATAAATGTATGTCCATAAGGAGAGCCATCAATTACTACAGCTAATTGCCCCTCTGCCCCTCTTTCTTCTAGCCCAACTTGTATACCATCAACTAACGCAGTTCCAATACCCTTTTGTCGATATGCAGGTGTTACCACTAATGACCACTCATATGTATGAAGCCCCATTAAGTCAATTGCACTAGCAGCACCAACTAATAAATCCTTATCATCCTCATACGCTAGTACCATAAAGCCCTTAGTCTCGAAAGAGCTAGCCATTGGTACATTCATAATGGTTTCATATACTCGATAATCTTGAACTGTTGCTTCTTCACATAATAACTTTACTTCTTTCAATGTTTCTCCATCTAATGGAAAAGACACTGTCATCACTGAAATATTCATCATTTACTCCGTTCCTGTAACAGACTATTGCCCTATTGTAGCAAGAATGAAAATAAGCTGGCAACAAAATATATTAATACCCCCTATTAATCAGAATTTTACTTCAAATATTGGAAAAATAAAAGGATTTATACTATAAAAATTTAGTAAAATGACTGAAATTTACTAGAATTAATAGATATAAAATAATATAATAATTTCTCGAAAATAGTGATCTTTATCCTTTTGCAATCTGTTACTTTTAAACTATATACTACTTCCCATTTTACTAATGTTTTATAATAATTATACTATTTATTCAAATTAATAACATTTCATTTCAATAAAAAGATGATGTCAACGGCAGAAAAAGCAACTTTGCAAGGTGAGAGGTTGATTTCCGTTCCGCCAGCGTCCTTTCCAGGGGGCGTCCGATGAGCCGCTTCACTCACTTACGTTCGCTCTCATACTAGCATAGCAATCAAATAGCCTAATTTCTGTATTCTTAGAGGGGATAAGCTCTTATTTTCAATGTGGAGAAGTAATGCGTGACAACACCTCTTCATAAAGAGTAATGAACACCTTCACTTTATTTGAAAACCTTTGCTAAAAAGGTAACACTTTTATGGGTTGGAGTGGAAGGCTACTTGACTCCCGTGGGATAGCGAGACAGGCAAAACTCTAAACGAAGCGGTAGCGGAGGAAGCGGCTCGGCGCTCGCCCACATGAAAGCAAGTAGCCTGCAACGGAAATTCATTTCTACCTTTCAATTGACTGTTTTGTTTTTCAACACTAAGAGAGCAATTTCAAATGAAATTGCTCTTTTTCATCTATTCCTCAAGATGGTGTGAGGATGAATGCAGCATTTGTGCATAAAGACCACCTGATTCGATTAGTTTTTGCTGGGGTCCAGCTTCAACTAATTCCCCTTTATGCATAACTAAAACCATATCAGCATTATGGACAGTATTTAAACGATGAGCAATAACAAAGCTTGTGCGACCCTGCATCAACGTATCGAGTGCCTCTTGTATCGCCAGCTCTGTCACCGTATCAATACTGCTTGTGGCTTCATCTAATAGTAAAATTTTCGGATCAGCAATAAGTGCCCTTGCTATAGATAATAATTGCTTTTGACCTTGTGAAATCTCGCGTCCATCTGCAGCAAGAATGGTATCATACCCATCTTTGAGTTTCATAATGAAGTCATGGGCATTAGCACGCTTGGCCGCTTCTTCAATCTCTGCATCACTCGCATCCAATCGACCATAACGGATATTTTCGCGAACAGAAGCCTCAAATAAAAATGGATCCTGTAATACAAAAGCCATCTGTGAACGAAGGGATTGACGATCAATTTGCTGCACATTTATACCATCAAATAATACCTCACCCTTTGTTACCTCATAAAACCTTGCAATCAGTTGAAGAATTGTCGTTTTCCCAGCTCCAGTTGCACCAACGAGGGCTACTGTTTGTCCAGGCTCCACTTTAAAATCTACATTCTTTAATGTGTATGCTTCTTCTTCTAGTTCATATTTAAAGTACACCTGCTTAAATGCCACATGCCCCAACAACTGATGCTTTTGTGCAGACACGGTTTCCTTCTCTGGTTGTTCATCAAGCAAGGCAAATACGCGCTCTGCACCAGCAATGGCTGATAGTACCGTATTAAACTGGTTTGCCAAATCATTTAAAGGACGTGTAAATTGTCGTGCATATTCAGTGAATATAACAATTACCCCTATGGATACATGTCCATATAGTGCGAGAACTCCTCCTATACCAGCTACAATGGTAAAGCTCATATTATTTAAGAAGTTCATGACTTTAGGAATATAACCCGAGTAAGTCTGTGCCCAAAAGCCGGTCCTTCTTAAGCGCAAACTTTTTTCACGAAACTCTGCTTTCATTCGCTCCTCTTGGGAGAATGCCTTCACAATCCGCTGTCCTGAAATTGTTTCTTCTATCATACCGTTTAAGGCGCCAATAGCTACTTGCTGTTCTTTAAACAGTGGTGCTGTACGACGTGTAATCCATCGCATTGCCCAAAACATCAGTGGAATAATGACCATCGTCAGAACTGTCAGCAATGGGCTTAAACTGAGCATAATAATGACGGTTCCTCCAAGCGTAAGTACACTTGAAAATACTTGGATAAAGGAACTGTTCAATGTGGAGCTAACCGCTTCAATATCATTCGTCATTCGACTCATCAATTCACCATGCTGACGACGATCAAAGAATGCCACTGGCAGCCGTTGAAAATGAGCAAATACACTTGTTCTTAATCTATAGATCGTTTGCTGGGCAATACCAATCATCCAATAGTTTTGTAGAAAAAGTGAAATCGCTAAGAGAACATAAATACCAATTAATGCGCCAATCCCCTTACCTAAGCCTGAAAGCTCACCGTGCATCACATAGTGATCAATCATTTGACCGATTAAATAAGGGCCAACTAAAGCTAAAATGGAGCTAATCATCACTAACAAAAGCACCACAATGAGAAGTGCACGTTGTTCGTCAACAATTTTCCATAACCGTAGCAATGTATTTTTCCAATCAGCTGCACGTGGCCCCTTCTTTTTCTTCACAACCTGTTTCAGATCATCTTTTGTCAAAATCGGTTCATAGCCAAAAGGTTTCTGGAAAAATCCCATTAATCCTCCACCTCCTGTTGAGAGATAGCTATTTTTTTATAAAGAGAGGAAGTCTGTAAAAGCTCTTCATGTGTGCCATATGCAACTACTTTTCCAGCATCAATCAGTAAAATGCGATCTGCACCTTTAGCTGTACGAATTTTTTGCGTAACAACAAGCATCGTTGCCTGTTCTTCACTCAATGCCTCCCATAAAGACTGTTCAGTTTTTACATCTAAGGCACTGGTACTATCATCAAGCATTAAAATATGTCCTTTTCTCAAAAGGGCTCTAGCTATGGATAGCCTTTGTTTCTGTCCCCCTGATAAATTAACTCCTTTTTGCCCAACCTTGGTATCGTAACCATTTGGAAAATCTTCAACAGATGCATGTATTTGTGCCTGCATTGTAGCCTGTAGTACAGCATCCATTTCAGCCTGTGTATCTCCCCACCGTACATTATCTGCAATACTTCCGGTAAATAACAATGACTGCTGAGGGACATAACCAATTATTTCTCGCAGCTCTTGTAATTCCCAGTGTTGAACATCCTGTCCTTCTACAAGTATTCTTCCTTGTGTCACTTCATAGAAACGAGGAATGAGCTGTAATAATGTTGATTTTCCTGCACCAGTTGCCCCCATAATCGCTAATTTTTCACCAGACTTAACTTGAAAGCTCACATCCGACAGAACAAGAGCATCTCCTCCTGGATAAGTAAAACTAACATGTTCAAATGTTAATTCTCCATATTGTGTTGTATGGCCTACTTCTTCTATAAGGGAAGTATCTTCAACCTCATTTTCTATAGAAAGGATTTCTGCCATACGTTCTGCAGAGGCCTTTGCACGTGCGTAGAAGATAATAATAAACGCGAACATTGAAAATGAGCCCGTCATACGCATTGCATAATTCACAATAGCGACAATATCACCAAGCGGCGTTGTTCCTGTCGCAATTTGTTTTGTACCAAACCATAGAACTGCGAGCAAGCTCATATTCATAATAAATAAAAGAACCGGCATAATATATTCCATTATGCGTAAAGCCTTTACAGTATCCACTTTTAAACGCGATGCAACTTCATCGAAGCGAGTAGCCTCATATGCTCCTCTTAAGTAAGCCTTCACCAACCGTATCGCCTGTAAATTCTCCTGTAAAACCCTATTTAAACGATCGACTCTCTTCTGTACACGTCCAAAATAAGACACACCTTTTGCCACCATAAAGATAAGAAAAATAAAAATAATCGGTGCACCGATGACTAAAAATAAAGCCAATTTCGCATTTACAACAAAAGCCATAATAATACTTCCTATAACAGCAAGTGGCGCCCGAAGCATAATACGCAGGCTCATAAACAGCACTGTTTGTACCTGTGTGACATCATTTGTTAATCGAGTAATAAGGGATGCAGTGGAGAATTTTTGATAGGTTGCTAGCGTAAAGGATTGAATTCTATCAAACAGAGCATTTCGTAGGTCATACGAAAAGCTTTGAGCTGTATGTGAAGAAAAATACGAATTGATAACTCCCGCTAGAAAGGCAACAAAAGATAGCGCTAATAAAACCGCTCCCCATTGCAAAATCATCCCTTGATCTTGAGCCCTTACTCCTTCATCAATTATTTTTGCCATAATGAGTGGCTGCACAAGCTCCACGAATAACTCTAAAAGCATTAAACATAAAGCAAAAATAGCTGTCCATTTATAGGGCTTTACATAGGAAAAAACTTCTTTCATATTCTTTCCCCCTTGTTGTAGATAAAATTTAAGGTAGTCAAAAACTCCTAACTCTATAGTATATTTATGATTTTTCTCCAGCTATTGAAAGCCATGTTACACAAACAAGCATAACGAATACACCTATTAATTGCCAGAAACCTAAGGAAGTACCGAAAACAATAACTGAAATAACCATTGCTGTTAATGGTTCAATACTGGAAAGAATGCTCGTTTCAACTGCCGAAATGTATTTCATACTACTTAAAAATAAGATAAAAGCAACTGTTCCAAAAAATATTAAAGCAACTAATAACATAAAAATTTTAAAGTCCATTAGTACGCCCCATTGATTGGACTGCCAAACACGGCTTACTACACCTAAAGTGAAGCCACCCACCAGCATCCCCCAGCCAACTACTAAAAGCACACTCCACTCCTTCATTAAGCGTGCAGGATACAAGGTATAAAATGCAAATGTTAAGCCTACTGCTATACCCCACAACAAGGCTTTTGGACTAATAAGCAAACTTTCAAATGATGCGTTCGTTAGTAATAGAAATAACCCTATAAGGGTACCAATAATACCTAACACTTGATATTTTGGTGGCCATTTCTTTAAACTAAGAGAGACATATGCAACAACAAATATTGGCGCTAAAAACTGTAGTAAGGTCGCCAGCACAGCATTACTTTCATTAATTGCAGCAACAAAGGCAAACTGTACACCTAGCATACCTGCAATACCAAAAACAATGAGCTGCCTTCCCCATAGCTTGTGCTGCCAAATACCAAAAATATTTTTTCCTGTTAACAATAAGTATGTAAGTAGTAATATACCTGCAACCGATAAACGGATCGTTAACATAAAGGATACGGTCAACGGTGTATGATTAAGTAACCACTCCATTAAAGGTCCAGTTGCTCCCCATAGCATAGCACCCGAGACAATAAATATTATTCCTTTTAAACGTTTCATACCAATCCTGCTTCCTATATACGTACTAAAAATTGTCACTTTTCTTCAAATCATTTCTTGTACTTCACGAGAAAAGTCCTACTATTTTTCATTATCAAATATTTACAAATATATTCATAATGACTAATTCCCGATTATTATCTATAATATTAGTATATATTGATTACCCAAGGAGATCGAATAATCATGAGTCATATGCATAAATCATTTACGATTGATGAACATTATTTAAATTCACTTCCTTTTCCTGCAATTATCATTAATCAAGATGGACAAGCGACAGTCTGGGGAAAGAGCGCTGAACATCTGATTGGATTATCAGCTAATGATATTAAAGGAAATACTACTCCATCTATACACGAAAATCTACTGCGTCAGCTTCCTGTCGAAACATTTCAATCTATTTTACAAAATGAGGACAGTACGTATCTAGAAAAAATTCAAGTTCACACCACTTCAAATGCAGAAATAACGACAGCTCTGCTAGCTAAACCTTTTACAGATGAAGGAGAGCGTTTTATTCTATTGATTTTTATGCTACCAGAATTAATGACGCAAGCTATCTCTCATTGCAGTACCTTTGTAAACCTTAAGCAAGGTTTAGATGCAACCTTTATGACTGTTACACTCGATCACGACGGATTTATCTTAGAATGTAATAATGAATTTCTAAAAACAAGCCAATGGACACCAAAGCGTGTTATCGGCAAAACTTTTTGGCAGCTATTCCCGGATAATGAAACGAGTGAAAAAATAACACATACAATCTGGCGTAATTTAAATAATGGTCATACGTGGCAAGGAGAAGTTGAAAAAGTCACAAAAACAGGGCAATCCTATTGGGTACTACTAACGGCTATCCCTCTTGTCAACCTTGAAACAAACGAACAACAATTTATCTTAATTGAAAAAGATGTGACGAAGTCAAAAACGATTCAACATCAACTTGAAAAAATTGCTTACATCGATACAGAAACGGGTCTGATGAATGCACATCGACTTGAAAAAGTAATTGCCAATATGATTGACGATGAAAGACATTTTTCATTTGTTTATCTAAGTATTGATAAATTTTATACGCTTAAAGAATTGCATGACCAACAAATCGATCAAAGCCTTATTGTTGAATTTACAAATCGTATAAAAATGTATTTCCAAGATAGCACGATGGCCCGTATCAATGAAAATGATTTTGTTGTCATCACGCCTTTAAGTGAATGGTTTATTCAAGGCTTTTTATCTTACTTACAACAACATCCGATTTATAGCGGCAATATTGCTGTACCAATTTCTATTAGCGGAGGCATAACTAGATATCCTGAGGATCAATCAACATTCTCTCAGCTTATGAAGGCATCCATTGCTACTATTTCAACGGTACGTGAAGCTGGTGGAGACAAAATTGTTTCCTTATCAACAGCAACACATAAAGCTTTAAATCGTAAAGCATTAATTGAAAAGCGCTTACTTCAAGCTCTTGATCAAAAGAACTTAAAGGTACTCTATCAGCCACAAATCGATGTGTATTCTGGAAAAGTTACTGCTGTTGAAGCACTCGTACGTTGGGAAGATGAGGAAATAGGCGTCGTTAAGCCTGATGAGTTAATTCCTATCGCAGAAGAAACAGGTCTGATTAACAATATTGGGTCCTTCATGCTGGAAAAGGCTTGTGAACAAGCTTTACTTTGGAAAAAGGCTGGCTATGATTTAAAAGTATCTATTAACTCTTCTGTACGTGAATTCCGTGATAAAAATATGGCAAAATCCATACTTGAAATGATCACAAAAACAGGTTGTCCAGCGAACCTATTACAAATTGAGATTACTGAAAAATTTGCTTTAGAAGCTGAAGCCGCAACATCTATCGCACAGCAAATGCGTAAGCTTGAAAACGAAGGCATCTCCTTTGTATTAGATGATTTCGGAACAGGCTATGGTTCATTTAGATATATGCAAATATTACCAATTGATACACTGAAAATCGATCAAACTTTTACAAATTCACTATTGAAATCTGAAAAGAGCCAAAAGCTTATGCATGGTATGGTACAACTAGGTAAATCCATGGAATTGAAAGTTGTAGCTGAAGGTGTTGAAACAGCTGAACAAGCAGATCTATTAATTACTTATGGTTGTGATGCCATTCAGGGCTATTATATTAGCAAACCTGTTACACCCGAAGAGATTGAACTATTACTGACTAAAAAGCAATAAATGAATAAGGAGGCTGCGTGTATTGTGCACGCAGCCTCCTTCTATTTTTTATAAACCTTTTGCAATTTTACTTTACTTGAACGAACGGAGCGGAATATGAGTTGAATAATTACTTCTGCAAAAACAAGACCAATAACAATGGCACCTGTAATTAAAAATGCCTTTAAGCCATATTGCAAGCCTTGTAAGTAATCATCTTCTACTACATTTCTCATCGCATTATAGGCCATGCCCCCTGGCACTAACGGTATAATTCCACCAACAATAAAAATAATCATCGGTATTTTAAAACGTCGGGCATACAAATGAGCAATAATCGCTATGACAAATGAGCCAAAGAAAGAGGCTTTGACAACATCCATCCCTTGCTCTGTTAGAACATAGTAAATAATCCAGCCAATTACCCCAACAAGACCGCAATGAAGTAATGTTTTTCTAGGAACATTGAAAATAATGGCAATCCCAGCCGTCGCAAAAAAACTAACAATTAATTGTATAATAATGTCCATCATCTGCATATTGTCCGCCTCCTAAAATCCTAGTGTGACGGCAATTGCTGCACCAATAGCAAAGGCTGTTAAAAAGGCCTCTGCTCCCTTTGCCATCCCTGACATAAAATGACCTGCCATTAAATCACGAACAGCATTTGTAATCAAAATACCTGGTACGAGTGGCATGACGGAACTAATAATAATTTTATCAAGTTCAGTACCATAACCATACTTTACTGCCAAGAAGGCCACAAAGCCGAGGCCGAGTGATGCTGTAAATTCAGAAAAGAACTTTACCTTTGTTAAATGATTGATTATTACAAGTACTAGGAAACCTAGTCCACCTGCTAAACAAGCTATAGGAAAATCAGACCAACCACCTTTAAACATAATTAGGAAACAACCACTAGCAAGTGCAGCTGCCAAAACTTGTAAATAAGTTGGTAAAAAATAATTTGTTTTTTGTATCGACTTTAGCTCGTCATAAGCTTCTTCTAATGTTATGATTTGAGATGTGAGTCTACGAGATACTGAATTTACCAAGGCTATTTTTTGCAAATCTGTAACCCTACTGGAAATTGATGTAATTCTTGTTGGCTGTGTCTTGCCTAACGAAAAAATGATGCCAGTTGGTGTGGCATAACATTGAGCATTTGGCATATTTTGAGAATGTGCCATACGCAGCATCGTATCCTCTACGCGATATGTTTCTGCACCACTTTCAATCATAATGCGCCCTGCAAGCAACAAACAGTCAATCGTAAGTTCATTATCCGCATCTTGTAAGACCATTGCAGCTATCTGCCTCCTTCAAAAGGTTCCTTGCCAATATTAACGAACTGCTAATAAAAACTCAACTGAAAATTTTTTCATAAGCAATTAGTTATCTTTCAATTTATTTTCACAGTCTCACTAATATTGCGCATGATTTTTTCTATTTTAGTAGGTATTTTACAACCTCTTAAAAAGAAGTACAACTACAATTAATTCACTAACTATAGAAGGAAAAGTGATCTTTATAAATTCCCACAAAATAACATAAAAAGATTATAGATTTGTATAACTTTTTTAATGACTGACACGTCTGATTGTATAGAAAATAAAAAAGAGGGGAGCGTATCCAACACCATGCAGGAACGCAGAAAAAGACGCGGTCCAATAATTGATTTCTTATTACTTAGCCTTATTGTGACCTTAACAACTATTATACTTTTTATTATCCTTTCAAAGGATGAATTTAAGTTTCAAAAGATTAGTGCTTCAAAAGAATCCGAGACGGAATCGGTGAATAGTCATTTATCGACCGAAAGTTCTGCGTTTCCCGGCATACGTATTGTGACAGACGTTTCAAATGACAAACGAACACCATTTGCTATTCATTACCCACAAACAGATAACGAAGTTTTTAATGATGCCGTATTACAATACATATCGGATTCAAAAGAAAACTATCTAACATCGATGAAAAAAATTAAAGATAAAGAAGCTATGGGTGAATTAAATATTAGTCTTGAAACGTTTCCATACCGAGAGCATTACTATTCCTTTGTGCTAACAAAGATGCTATATCTAGGTGGAGCCAATCACGAAGTCTCAACAAAAACATTCTTTATTAACAACGAAACTGGCGAACAAATTACGATCCAAACACTCTTACAAAATGATGAGAATAACTTATCTACGTTGGCGGTAAACGTCCGAAAAGATTTGCAAAAAAACCTCCAATTAAAGGATGAGCTTTTCAACGATGAACTATTAAAAGCTACGGAACCAAAATGGTCTAACTTCAATCGCTTTGCTATTGTTGACGATTCATTACAATTCTATTTCGATGAATATGAGATTGCTAGTGGAGCAGCAGGTACCCCAATAGTGAAACTACCCCTTTCACTTATTAACCCATTGTTAGCCTCCGAGTTTCAAATCGCAATGGAAAATGTAAAACCAATCAATCCACCGCCAACTGGTGATCCAAATAAAAAACGTATTGCCTTAACGTTTGATGATGGTCCACATCCAAAAGTGACGGAGCAAATTTTAAATATTCTCGATAAGTATCACGCAAAAGCTACCTTCTTCATGCTCGGTAGTCGTGTACAATATTATCCCGACATCGTAAAAGATGTTCTTGCGCGCGGTCATGAAATTGGAAACCATTCATGGAACCACCCTGTATTAACAAAGCTTACGCAAGAACAAGTAATGAAAGAGTATAACACTACTGCCACTGAAATAGAGAAAGCAATCAATCAAGGTGCGACTGTTTTTAGACCACCCTATGGCGCAACTAATGATACAATTAACGCGGAGATTCCTGTCCCTGTCGTGCTCTGGACGATTGACACATTAGATTGGAAACATCGCAATGCACAGCAACTATTGCCACATGTAAAAAATAATTTACACAATAATGCCATTGTCTTAATGCATGATATTCATCAATCCACTGCAGACGGACTTGACGCTGTTCTTGCCTATTTACAAGAGCAGGGCTATGAATTTGTAACTGTTTCAGAGATACTGCCATATCGCCAATAGTATTGACAAAGAAAAAGTCCAATGAATTTCGATATTCATTGGACTTTTCATGTTGTTGAAAAAAGATCATGTCACTAGCAGAAAAAGACTTTTTAGCAAGTTGA
>NZ_JBHERJ010000049.1:0-58059 GCF_043359455.1 Lysinibacillus sp. PWR01
CTCACCTTGCAAAATTGCTTTTTCTGCCGTTGACATCATCTTTTTTCAACAACATGAAGCTATCTTACTGTAATCAATAAGATAGCTTTTGCTGATTTGGTTTAAAAAGATTTTTCTGCCCATTCGATGGCTTCATAATATAAAAGATCAATATCAACTAACTGAATATTCAACTGTACAGCTAGCTCTTCTAATCGCGGCCAATCTAATTTGCTTAACGCAATACTAAACTCCAAATAAGGGGACATTTCCGTTTCAAAGCCTAAAATGGTATTCGTAATATCCTCTGAGAATGGTAGTTGCTGTAAAATAACATTCATCGGTCTTTGAAGTAATGTATCGATAAGTGAAAACATGCCGACTAAAAAATATTCTGAGAAATTCTTTTTATAAGATAGCTTAGCTAGTTTCTCACAAACCTTAGCTCGGAATAAAGACGTACACATCACTTCTTTAAAAAGATCGGAATCGGCATCGATATCAATTTCACGCATGGCCAATAAATAAATCCATTTTCGTAAATTCGATACGCCTAGTAATACAATCGCTTGTTTGATGGAGCGCACTTTCGATTTAGAGCGTTTAGATGAGTTATTAATCATTTGCAATAATTTGTATGTCAATGAAATATCACGTTCAATATTTTCCGCTAATAATTGAATATTCGGTTCTTCCTCTTTCAGTAAGGAGATAATGTGAATATATTGAATCGCATTCGCTGGAATGTCTGTTGCTCGTATTATTTGCGGTTGTTCAAAAAAATAACCTTGAAATAACACATAGCCAGAGGATTTAGCGACTTCAAATTGGTGACGCGTCTCTACCTTTTCAGCAAGCAATTGAATATGTGGAAATTTCTCCTTTACTTTATTTTCAATTTCCATTCTTTTTACGATGGAAGAGGCTAAAAAATCTACCTTAATATAATCAATTTGTTCGAATAATTCATCATAAACTTCCACTTGATCATCCATCATAAAATCATCCAAAGCAATTTGAAACCCATGTTTTTTTAGCTCAATCACACGCTCCACTAACTGAGAGGTAAGTGGAACATCCTCTAATATTTCAATCACTACCTGTGAGGGATTTAAAAATTCATGTATAGAGCTCATCAGTAGGTTTTCAGTAAAATTAACAAAACCAGGTTTACCTTTCGTTACCTCTTCAAAACCAATTGAAAGAAATGAGTTCACAAGTACGTCAATCGTTGCTGCATCTGAATCAACCATTGGAAAGGCATTTACGTTTTTGCTACGATATAACAATTCATATGCAACGACCTGCTCATGCAGATTAAATATAGGCTGTCTGCCAATGAATACTTCCATTTCGTTGCCCCCATTTCTCCATTTTCTAGTAATTTATAGTATAACATTTTTTACGACCTGATGCTTATACTTCAAGCTAACTTAGCATGGTCTCATTGGCTTTTTTAGACAATTTAAAAGAAAAGACAGTCCCGTGATAATTCATCACTTTAGGACTGTCCTTATTATTTACCGACTTTGGCTTTGATTGCTCCGATCACTGCAGGCACAACTGATATAAAGATAATCAAAATAAGTACAACTGAGAAGTTATCTTTAATAATTGGAATATTTCCAAAGAAGTAACCTAATAATGTACAACTGAATACCCATAAAATGGCACCGAAAATATTAAAGAATAAGAAATAACTATATTTCATTTTACTTGCACCCGCCACAAACGGGATAAATGTACGAATAAA
This sequence comes from Lysinibacillus sp. PWR01, assembly GCF_043359455.1. NCBI lineage: Bacteria > Bacillati > Bacillota > Bacilli > Caryophanales > Bacillaceae > Lysinibacillus > Lysinibacillus sp. PWR01. The sequence goes on from NZ_JBHERJ010000049.1 coordinate 1,733, forward strand.
TGGCATGAAACGTGCAATAACGATCGTTTTCCCACCATGAGTATTAAAGAATTTTTCTGCTGCTTCCATCCGCTCTTTTTTTACAACTCTACCAAGGAGGCTCTTTGGTGGGATAGATGTCCCTACCTTATGTCCAATATGATAGTTCATCGTATCTCCCAAAATAGCTGCTGCTAAAAATACAGGGATTAAAATCCACATATCAAACGCGCCCATTGCAGCGGCTAATGTGCCACTTGCAAATAACAAGGAATCACCAGGTAAGAATGGGAAAATAACAACGCCTGTTTCTACAAAAACAATCGCAAATAAAATAAGATAACTCCAATTGCCAAAATCACGAATAATTTCTTCTAAATGCACATCGATATGCACAATAAAACTGATTAACTCCTTAATGAGCTCTAACATGTTTTTGTATGCTCTCTTTCAATAGTATTTTTACCTAAAAGCTTTGACGTGGCTTCACCTCAAAGGGTTCCAGTTTTGTACGTCTTTTTACATTACTTCCTCACTATATGACAAGCCCTTGAAAAGTATGTAGAAGATTTCACAAGTTTGATTTTATCACTTACAGACATCTACTCTCAACTGATTTTACTATTATACGAATAATGTACAAAAAAAGAGCTACCATTTTTCAATAGTAGCTTTTCTCGTTTAAACTTTTTCTTTTAATGAACGTCTTAATATTTTTCCTGTTGTGTTTTTTGGTAGTTCATCCAGTATCTCAATTACTTTCGGTACCTTGTATTTCACCATATGCTTAGCACAATAGGATAAAAGATCATCTGTCGTAGTAGCCGCTACTTCTTTTAACACTACATAGGCATGAACCGCTTCTCCTAAGTTCGGGTCTGGGAAGCCTACCACTGCTGCCTCCACAATATTATTATGGGCAAACAGCACTTCCTCCACCTCACGAGGATAAACATTAAAGCCCCCTACAATAATCATATCCTTTTTGCGATCGACAATGTAAAAATACCCTTCTTCATCTACCTTTGCTAAATCTCCTGTAAAGAGCCAGCCGTCGCGAATCGCCATCGCCGTTTCTTCAGGCATTTTATAGTAACCCTTCATCACATTTGGACCACGTACAATCAGCTCTCCAACTTCGCCAACAGGCACTTCCTGACCATTGACATCAACAACTTTGTTCTCGACATTGCTAATGGATGTTCCGATAGAGCCCGCTTTACGCTCACGATCTAATGGGTTAAAACATGTAACGGGTGAAGCTTCGGATAAGCCGTATCCCTCTGACACACGCGCATTAAATTTCTGCTCGAAATTATGTAATAGTGCAACAGGCAAGGAGGCACCACCTGAAATCGCTAAACGAATTGTCGAGAAATCTTCTGGATTGCCTTCAGGTAATTGATATAAGAAATTATACATGGTAGGAACACCAGCAAATACCGTTGCTTTTTGCTCTCGTGCTAAAGCAAAAATTTCGCTAGGGCTAAAGCGTGGTGCAAGTAAAACCGTTGCTCCACTTAATAAAGGTGCATTAACCACTACCGTTAAGGCAAAAACATGGAACACAGGTAATGTTGCAATGACACGGTCCTCTGCTTTAATTCCTAGATAATGGGCAACATCACGTGCATTTGAGTACACATTGCCATGTGTCAGCATAGCCCCCTTTGGACTACCTGTAGTTCCTGACGTATATAAAATAATAGCATTATCATCATCTGCTACTTCAACAGGTTGTAAAGATTGAGAAGCATTGGCGATAACCTGTGTAAATAAATGTGTTTTTTCTTGTGCTTGTGGTGATAAAGCTCCCACTTTTTCCGCTATATCTGGTGTTGTTTCACAAACTATAAATGTTTTTACTTGTGGAAATGCTTGTACACCTTTTTCAACCAAAGGAAGCAACATATCCAGAGCAATAACCGCTTTTACATCTCCATTATGCAAAATGTAAGAAATTTCATCCGGTGTATAGATTGGATTAACAGGTATTGCTGTTGCCCCTAAACGCATTGTTGCATATAAGGCAATTAAATAGTGTGGCGTATTGCCGAGTAAAAACGCCACATGATCCCCTTTTTCAACGCCTAAATCTTGTAATCCCTTTGCAAAGCGGCCAACAGTATGCTCAAATTCCCCGTAAGTCGTATCTTTCCCCATAAAATGATACGCCACTTTTTCAGGTTGTTCTGTTGCCTGTTGACGAACACGTGAAACTAAATTCAATTACACCATCCCCTTATCGTATAAAATGAATCGCTATTCAGTAATATTATATAAGAAATATATCTAAAAAACAATGAGTCTTTTTATCTCATGTCATAAATTACGTCAAATAATTCATTTTTTTCTCTTTTAAACAAATACATCATGAACGAATATGAGAGATATAGCGCCAACGAATTAAATAAAAATAAACTACTTGTATTAATACAAAAAAGCCAAAAGCAAAGAATACTTCTTTTACAATCGAAATATTTGCAAAGTCTTTCAAAATACCTTGAACCATTAGAAAAGCAAAGGCACTATGCATCATCGCAACACCCCAAGGTAAAAAGAATTGGGGAAATAAATGGCGATTAACTAGCTTTTTTAGCTCGGTATCTGTTAACCCCATACGCTTTAATACATCAAATTTACGCTTTTCACGTTCGAGGGATGTATGCAGTTTAAAATAGATAAAGCTTCCAGCCGCAAGTAAAAATACAGTGGCAACTAAGACACCCACTAATGTAAATAATGAGTAGGTAGCTAGTATATAAGAATAATTTAATCCTGCATTTTCAAAGTAAAAAGGGCTAAATTTATCCTTCTTAATAAAATATAAATTGGATTCTAGATGATCGATATCCTTACCGATATCTTTTGTTTCCATCCATTGAGGAATAACAAATGTAAAAAGATGATAGCTTGGTTGAATTATGTCTTGATCGGAAATCGGATGAATAAGCTTTGCGAAGTCTTCATCACTAATGACAATCGAATTGACACTTACTATCGAACCTGGAAACACTATTTTGGGATAGACACTATCAATGGTGAGCGATATATTGTTTTCTTCCAAAACAGTATGCACAATTCGATTTTTTAGTTTTTTTAGGGAATCCTCCGAATAAGGAATGAATACTGCCTCACCTGCTCCCAGATTCAATAATGGATAACTATAGGAAGACAGCAAGACGTTCATATCGGACTCCCGAAAAACCTCCACTTCGTTTCGAGTGAAGGATGAGGTTTGCTTCACAACAATAAAACGGGATAGCTGATAAGATAAACCTTTCTCCTCCAATTGCAGCCTTAAAGAATTGATATGCTCCCGTTCATATGGATTATCGACATCCCCCTTATAAACTAGTCCGAGTGGATTTAATCGATCATATTGAGTTGTATAAGAGGACATCGTCGCTAAAACACCCACAGATAAAAATGCAAGTGTAGATACCATCGTCACAACGAAAAACATTTTCACGTTGTCCATCATAATATGAGTTTGTTCAGCTAGTGAGAGGAGACGGTAGCGTTGCCAATGATACTTCCGTTTCCCACGCGCTAAATCTAAAAAGCAAGGGACGGAATCACTGAAAAAATAATAGGTGCCAAATGTTGCTGAAAATGGTATTAACAGCGTTAGCCCGATTAATGATGTATGTCCGACAACAAACGCTAAAATATACGTCGTTACTATTAGAGCAATACCATAGACAGCTCGTATTTTGGAGTAAGTTGTTAAGCTATTTAAATAATCACTGCCTTTAATGAGATCTCGTAATTTTCTCTCTCGTGTAAAATACACACTAATAAAAGAAATAACGAAAAACGCACTTGTGAAAACACCAATCGTCAGTAAAAATGGCTCCCATGATACATATAGCGGTAAATCATCTAAATGTAAAATTTCTCGTACAATCATAAAAAAGAATTTTGAAAACGAGAAACCAAAGACAATCCCTACTATAATGGAGCCAGAGCCAATAATCATCGTCTCTAAAAAAACAAGTCTATTCATCTGACGCTTTTCCATTCCCAAGTGCAATAAAATGGCAAATTCATGTGATCTGGCCTCTAAAAAGGCACTCATGGAATAATATAAAAAGAATAATGTGAAGAGGACCAGAACAATTTCAGCCCCCACCATCCCAATGAGAGACATTTCTCCTAATATCCCACGTTCAATATCAGGATGAAACATCAGCATGGAATAGATAAAAAATACAGCCACAGAAAAAAAGCTCGCCATGAAAAAGGCACCATATATCCGGCTGTTCCGCACGACATTACGGTAAGCGAATTGTCGAAAGGTCACCTACTTGCCCTCCTCCTAGTAAGCTTAAAACATTTAATATACGTTGGAAAAACATCTGACGACGGTCATCTCGATAAATTTCATTGAAAAATTCACCATCTTTAATGAATAACACTCGATCACAATAACTTGCTGCAATCGGATCATGCGTGACCATCACAATGGTCGTTTGTTTATCCTGATTCACTTTTGTTAATAGTTCAAGCACATCACGTGAAGAATTCGAATCTAAATTACCTGTCGGCTCGTCCGCTAAAATGAGACTTGGATTATGAATAAGTGCTCGACCAATTGCCGTTCTTTGTGCCTGTCCTCCAGATATTTCATTTGGACGTTTATGAAGGAAAGAAGTTAAGTCTAGCTTTTCTACAATACTTGCTAGACGCTCCTCCATTACCTCTAGCGGCTGCTGATCTAATGTTAAAGGCAACACGATATTTTCCTCGACCGTCAGCATATGCAAAAGATTGAAATCCTGAAACACAAAACCGAGCTGTCTTCTTCTAAAGTAAGCAAGCTCTGTTGCATTCAATTTATGTGGATTCATTCCATCTAGTATAATTTCTCCACTAGTTGGTTCATCGATGGTCGAAATAATATTCAGTAATGTCGTTTTACCGCTTCCTGAGGGGCCCATAACAGCTAAAAACTCGCCTTCTTCCACGTCAAAGCTCAACTGATTTAATGCACGATGTGTGACTTTGCCTTCGTACACTTTTGTTACATCTTTAATTTGTAAAATAGGCATACTTCATTCACCTTATTTCTTCATTAATTCTAAGGATTGGGGTAAAAGCCACGGTAATACGACCTCAAAACCGATGTGAAAATGAGGCTCTGTTAAAGCCAGCAGTGACTCTTCCTCTACTAAACTAAAGCAATGCTCCCCAACAATCACATCCCACGCATCCGTTTCTCCCTCTATAATCTCCCCACATACAGTATAATACCCGCTGTACATGATCTGTTGACCGTCGACAGGAAAGGCATTCAATAATGTTGGTTGCTGTAAGTTTAACCCAAGGCTAGTTGAAAAATGCAGAAGCTCTTCGTCTAGCTTTTCATTTGCCATGAGGAAATTTTGATAGGCTAATGGATCTCCCGTTTGCAGATGCGTCATATAAAGAGCTTTTGTTTTCTCCTTATCAATCGTTAATTTCCAATCTTCTATACATACTTCTACCATCCGAATGCCCCCTAATTTGTAAATGTTACTGTCACAATCGTTCCTTTTTCTACCTCTGATGTAATAGCCAGCTCATGCCCTAGCTTTTCACAGATTTCTTTGGCTAAATAAAGGCCCATCCCAGTAGATTCCCCTGTTTTCCGCCCATTTTCGCCAGTAAAAAAGGCTTTCGTAACACGTGAAAGATCGGAAGCTGGAATCCCAATACCCTCATCACAAATAGCTAGCTGTACATAGTCATCCTTTTCAATGGCAGAAATAACAATTTTTTTATTGGCTTCAAACGTGTATTTCACCGCATTGGTGATAAACTGCCCTAGAATGAAGCGAAGCCATTTCGAATCACTGGCAACAATAAGGTCATCCTCAATATGAATTTCAGGGAAAACTCTTTTCGTAATAAATAAACGTTTATTTTCATTAACAGTTGCAGTTACTATGGCTTTTAGCGCAACTCGCTCTACTTGCATGTCATCCTCAAAATTTTCTAATCGTGCATTGACTAGTACCATGTCCAAACCCCTACGCAAGCGATCAATTTCCTCCTGGACATTCTTTTTATCAAGTGGACGGTCATCCTGTAATAATAATTCAATTACCGAAATAGGTGTTTTCATTTGATGGACCCACTGGTTCATAAACTGATCATGTCTTTTTTGACTTGCATATAACGCATGCAGCTCATGTTGATAAAGTCGATACAACTCATGCATATATTTCTCGGTTTGCACAGCTTCTGGCGTTTTTGCATTTTTTTGTAGCACATCCTCCATTGCTGTTGGAAGCTGGGTTATCTTCAGCAAGTAGCGTTGTCGCATTAAATAGCGGACAAGTAAAAATGAGGCTAATAGTACAAGGCTAATACAAAAGGAATAAATAGCTGTATCAATATTTCGAAAACCGTCTAGCGCATAGATAATCATGATAAAGCCAACTAATATGAGCTGAAACACAATAAATGATGCATAATCACGTAAAAAAAGCTTCCAGCCCACTATAGCTCACCTGCACTTAATATGAATCGATAGCCTGCACCACGTACCGTTTCGATTGTGGACGATATATGATAATCCGCTAACTTTTTTCGAACTCTGGTCATATTCACATTCAATGTGTTCTCATCGACAAATGCCTGATCGTCCCAAAGTTCCTCTAACAATTGCTCACGTGACACTACTTTCGGTGCATTGCCCATCAGCAGCTCTAAAATGATACATTCTTTTTTCTGAAGTGGAATTTCTAAATCATTTTTATGTAGCTCCATTCTTTCTAAATGAAGTACAAGCTGTCCTTGCTTGATTGTCCGCTCTTCTTGCCTTGCTGCATATTCACCATATGTACGGCGTAGATGACTACGGATTTTAGCCAACACAATTTCGTAGTTAAAAGGCTTTGTAATGAAATCGTCGCCACCATTTTCAAGTGCAAAGATTTGGTCCATTTCTCCTGAGCGAGCAGAAATGAAAATAATCGGGCATGTTGTATGCTGACGTAGCTGGCGACACCAATAATAGCCATCGTAAGCAGGTAAATTTATATCAAGCAGCACCATATGTGGATTAAATGCTGTAAATTCTTCTATGAGATGATCAAATTCTTGAATTGTTGCAACTTCGTATTGATATTTTCTAAGCGTTTCCGCTAGTAATGATGCAATCTTGACATCATCTTCAACTATGAATATTCGATGCTTTTCCATATCAACACTCCTTTCTTTCTATATTGTATCAAAAAAAGGTTCGACGACATAATTGTCAGCGAACCTTTAGGCTAAATCATTACACGAAACCGTATTTTCCTTAATAAATTAATTGTAAAAAGTCCTCAGTTGAAATTCCACCAAAATATGTAGGAATATCAATGTCTGCTAATGCCTTAGCAATAGCCGCTCTGTCATAGTTTGTCCCAACTAAGCGCTGTTCTATATCAGCCATATCACCTACACCAAAGAAATCTCCAAAAATATGCGCTTCTTCCATCACACCATGATTTACTTCTAGGCGAATATCAATGCCTCCTGTTGGGAATCGATGTGTTTTTTGAATATTAAAGCGTGGTGATTTCCCAAAATTCCACTCCCATGTTTGATAGCGCTCTTCTGATAGTTTGTGGATATTTGCCCAATCTTCCTCAGTTAACTCATAATAACGAATATTTTCTTCTCCATCGAAAATGGATTTCAAAATTTCAAGACGGAATTCCTCAATCGTCATTTGCTCTGTTAAAAACTCTGAAATGTTTGCTACTCGTGAGCGAATCGATTTAATACCTTTTGATTCAATCTTATCCTTTTTGACCTTTAGGGCAGAGACCACTGCATCTATTTCTGTATCAAACATCAATGTACCATGACTGAACATACGCCCTTTTGTAGAGAATTGGGCGTTCCCAGAAACTTTACGACCTTCTGCTAGTATATCATTTCGTCCTGATAGTTCTGCATTCACACCCATTTTTGCTAGAGCGTCAACTACTGGTTGTGTGAACTTTTTATAGTTCATAAAGCTATCGCCATCATCATTTGTAATAAAGCTGAAGTTAAGATTCCCTAAATCATGGTAAACAGCACCACCACCTGACAGACGGCGCACAACAATAATGCCATTATCCTCTACATAGTCTGTATTGATTTCTTCAATCGTATTTTGGTTTTTACCGATGATGATGGACGGTTGATTAATGTAGAAAAGGAGCACTGGCTCTTTCTCAACGTCCATTGTTTTTAACAAATACTCCTCAATAGCAAGGTTAATGCGTGGATCATGGATCCCTTTATTATCAACGAAAATCATAGTTCACGTTTCCTCCTTCACAAAATATCCATATTTATTTTACCGTAAATTAGGCATTTTGTGTTGACGAAAAGCATCTGTTATAATACACTAGGAAATATCAAAACAGTAATAGTACAGATGAACTTAAAGGAGGAGTCCACAATGTTAGAAAACGTAGTTGAATTTTTCAAGAATTTACCTGCAAAGCAATGTACTGAGTGCGGTGAAAAAATGGAAGAGCAAAGCGAATGCTACAGCAACACTTGTGAAAAATGTAACCACCTATAAGCATTTGCCTATTCTGATATAGTCATATACGTGCCCCACACGTAGCAATCATGACACCCTTCATCATATTTTGATGAACCCTTAATTAAATCTCTTACACTTACAAAAAACAACAGCTGATACGCTCATATCAGCTGTTGCTTTTTTGTTGTTGAAAAAGGACGATGTCACTGAGGGGCCGTTCTACCAGCGTCCTTTCCAAGAGACGTCTGATGAGTGAACTGCACTCAAAATATTGAACGTAAAAATCTAATTTAGTGAGTATAGGCGGACCCCTGCACGAAGCGGTAGCGAGGAAGCTTCTCGCCCACAGGAAAGCAAGTAGCCTGCAATGGAAATCCATTTTCATCTTTCACAAAAATTTTATTGATGGTTTTGTTTTATTTATGTCATTTGAGGTTGAAGAATTATTACATAACCCCTATGAACAAAAAAAGCACTCACCGTACATTGGGTGAGTGCTTCATGATTAGTTTTCTTCAGCTACTTTAGAGTAACGTTTATTGTGCAGTAGCATGAAATAACCAAATGTGATAGCTAAGAATGCTACTAAGAAACCAGCTAGAACACCATAGTTTTGCATTAAGAATGACGTATCGCCAGTAGAAATACTTGATTTAAATGCTTGAACTGTATATGTCATCGGTAATAGCTTGTTAAATACTTGTAATGGTGAAGGAATTAATTCTAATGGGAACGTACCTGCACTTGTTGTTAATTGTAAAATTAACACAACAATTGCCATGAAACGTCCAGGGTCACCAAAGATCGAAACAAGCATTTGAATTAAGGCTAAAAATACATAGCTTGTTAATAATGCTGTTAAGATAAAGTAGCCCATATTATTCACTTCAAGTCCTAGACCCCATTTTACAATGACTACTGTTAGTAATGTTTGCACTAAACCTACGACTGCTAGTACAGTCACTTTACTTGTAAACCAAGATGCTCCGTTTTTAGGGCGAATAGCAGGTTCAACAAGTGGGAACACAATCGAAATTAATAATGCACCTACGAATAAGCCTAAAGAAATAAAGTACGGTGCAAAACCTGTACCATAGTTAGGAACATGGTTTACTGACTCTTTTTCAACTTCAACTGGACTACCTACCATATCATACGTGTCTTGATTTGCTTTGACTTCATTTGCTTTTTCACTCGCCTCACCTAGTTTACCAGATAAAGTAGCTGTACCATCTGCAAGCTCCGTAGAACCATCCGCAAGTGTTGCAGATCCTTGTGCTAGCTCACCAGATTTTGAAGCAAGTGTAGAAGTACCTTGATTTAATGTTGTTGTACCATTCGCTAATTCATTTAATCCAGATGCTAATGTTTTTGAGCCTGTTACAGCTGTATTCACACCCGCATGTAGTTCACCTAATTTTGCAGCTAATGTGGCATTACCTGCTTGTAGACCTTTTGCACCTTCCAATAAAGCATTGCTTTTAGCTGTTAATGCATTCGCACCAGCTAATACTTCTGCCTGACCTGCTGCAATTTGAGTTGCACCAGAGCTTACTTGATTGGCACCAGCTTGTAATTTTTCTGTACCAGCTGATAAAGATGTTAAACCGTTATGCACACTAGCACTACCTGCCTGTAGTTCCGCTAATGTTTGTTTTAATGCTGCTGCTTGTTCTTCAGGCATTGAAGCCATCATTGTTTGTAATTGGTTGGATAGGGCTGTAATGCCTGCCTCCACTTTTGCAGATCCTGCTGTTAATTGGGTTGCTGCACCATTCAATGCACCAGCGTTCTCAGCAATAGATGCTGCACCTGCACTAATTTGCTGTTGTTTGTCGTTTAAAGTATTTAAACCAGCACCAACTTTTGCCACACCTTGTGTATATTGTGATAACCCTTGTTCAAGACTCGTTGCACCATTTGCAGCTTGCTGTGCACCTTGTTGTAATTGAACAGTGCCATCTTGTAGTTTGACTAAACCACTAGATAAGTCATTTGCGCCTTTTGCTGCATCCCCAGCACCTTTTGTTAATTTATCTGTACCATTTGATAATTCAACTGTGCTTGATGCTAGCTGCTCCAGATATCCTTTTAAATCTTTTGCACCATTCGCTACTTTTTGCGCACCCTCATCTAGCTTATTTGAGCCATCTGCTGCCTCTGTAAAGCCATCTCCAAGTGTTGCAATCGAATCAAATAATTTTTCAGCATAAGTCGCTGATACTTGTGAATTTACTTCAGCACGTACACGATCCATTGCCGTCTCTCCAATTTGAGCACCAAGGAAGTTTAATCCCTCGTTTGGAATGTAGTTCATCACTAATTTTGATGGTTTGTCATCTAATAGTGTTGTTGCATGTTCAGAGAAATTTGTTGGAATTTCTAAAATCATATAATAATCACGACTATTTAAGCCTTTTTCAGCTTCATCCTTTGAAACTTCTATAAAGTTAAATTGTTCGCTATCTATCAATTTATCGACTAAGGTATCCCCCAAGTCTAATTTAACGCCATCCATCTCAGCACCAGTATCTTCATTGACAACGGCTACTGGTAGATTAGGAAGCCCCGCATAAGGATCCCAAAACGCCCATAAAAACATACCCGCATACATTACTGGAATAAATAATACAGCAATGATGGAAACAAGCATTTTTCTTGTTTTAAAGATCTTCAGCCACTCAGCTTTAATCATATAATATCCTCACTCCTAAACTATTTGACCGAAAACGTCATTTGGTCATTTTCATTCAAAAAAAATAGTCAACCTCGACAATATTGCAAAAAGAACACTTGATTCGATACTTCTACAGCTGTATTTTATCGAATCAAGTTAGAATCAAACCTCGAAAGATCGTTTCCTTAAAAAGATTGAGAATCTTATCTTCAGGGATCACATCACCGTGTAACTCATGCCAATCGACAACAAAAGCTAGATATGCCTTCAGCAATAAGTAACTAACAAGTTCCGCATCACATTCTCTAATTTCACCTTTATTAATACGTCGTTGTATTAACTCTGCGACATACGATAAGATTTCAGTCTCAATGCGTAATAGCACTTGTTTAACTGCTGGTGTTCGTAATTCTTTTTCTTCCTCGATTAGCTTTGCAAATAAAAGATGTTTTTCTCGGAACTGTAGCATTTTCATTAAAGCATTATGCGCATTATCCATAAAGCTTGCTGATGCATCCAACACTGCATCCGCTTCCGCTTTCATCTCTCGTACAAGTGACATAGCGATCTCTTGAAATAAAATTTCTTTATTTGCAAAGAATGTATAAATCGTACCTTTACCGACATTAGCAATTTTCGCCACTTGCTCCATCGTTGTTGCCTTGTAGCCAAACAACGTAAAAGATTTTGCAGCTGCTTCAAGAATTTCCTGCCTACGATCCATTAGTAACATCCTTTCTTGTTAGGTTATGTACATCTATTGTACACTTCAATAAAAATGACCAGAAAACCATTTCGGTCATCTGGTCATTATCATATTCCTATTTCAAAAAAATTGCAAGCCTTTAATGATGATTTTTTTCATCTTTTTTTTCGTCACCATGATCCGTATCATCTGATGTTTCAGAATTATGATTCATCATATTATTATCCATGCTGTTATTGGCTTTTTCATCTTCTGGTACAACCTTTGTCATATCTGGGTTTCCAGCAATAATTTGTTGCTTTGGCATATTATGAACACCGTTTGCTGTTGTATGTGCATACATAAAGTAAACACCGTCATGATCAAATGTAGTCGTTGCTTTATAAACTCCGTCTTGCTCTAATTTCCCATCAATCATTTGTCCTTCATCACGTTTCCCTGATTCCCAAACTTCAAATTCTACAACAGCATCATCGACATTTTCTCCACCTTGTTCAACATGTGCTGCCAGTTCAATTGTTTCATTGAGTGCTACTTCTTTTGGTGTTAAAATCTCAACCTCGGGGATTTGAGGTACTTCTGGTTCTGGTAAAGCCTCTTTTTTTTCTCCACACCCTACTAATAATGTAGGGACTGCAATTAGCGCAAATAACCACTTTTTCATCTTTTAATCCTCCATTAATGGCAACCGTATCTTCACGGCTGTGCCTTTTTCAACAACACTTTCAATTTCTAACGTACCTTGTAACTGTTTTAGTAACTGTTCAACAATAGATAAGCCTAGTCCACTACCACCGTCCGCTCGACTTCGTGCTTTGTTAACACGATAAAATCGCTCTGTAACATGTGATATATCCTCAGCTGGAATACCGATTCCATAATCCCTAATAGTAATTTGGGCACTACCAGCCTTTTCAGCGGCAACAATTTCCACTTTAGAATTTTCATGCGAGTAATTAATCGCATTTTCAATAATGTTAATAAAAATTTGTTTTAGCTTCACTTCATCCGCTTCAATAATTAGTGCATCATCTACATCTAAATATAAAGTTATGTTCTTTTTATTTGCTTGATGTGTTAAGATTTTTTGAACCTCTCGTAATGTTTCACCTAACGGAATTGGATATAAATCAATATCGGTTTGTTCATTTTCTGTTCTTGCCAGTTGAAGTAATTCGTTTGTTAAGCGTTCCATGCGGTTGGCCTCACGGACGATTAGCTGAATGGTTTCTTCTTTTTGGCCTTCTGTAATGATGCCGTTTTGCATGGCTTCGCTATAGCCCTTTACATAGCTTATCGGTGTTCGTAATTCATGCGAGACTGTTGCCAAGAACGTTTTTTGTGCTTCATCCTCTTGCTGAATTGCCTCTGCCATTTTATTAAAGGTACTAGATAGTTTACCGATTTCATCTCGTGAATTGACAGGCACACGTGTCTCATAATTCCCATAGGACATCTGTTCCACTGCACGCTGTAAATCGCTTAATGGTCGCATAATATGTCGAATCCCTTTATAAATTAAATAGCTAGCGACTACTAAAAATATGAAGGCACTAATAAACAATAAAATAACGCCACTATTTGCCAATTCACTGATTTTGGCCAATGGGAAATAAATATAAATAATACCTTCTAATCGATTTTGATCAACAAGTGGTACAACCACCGAAATAAGTTGTCGATCAAAACGAGGCTCGTACCCAATTTTTTGCACATATTTTCCTGCTAATAATTTCTGTCTTTCCTCAGGACCAATCAATGTCTCATAATCTATATCAAATGGAACACAGGCACTTAATTCACGTGGATTCCTTACCGCAAATATATTCAAATTTGAATAATCATTAAATTGTTCGATATCTGCGATAAATTCATCCGTTACCTTTCCATTGTCATACATTGTCTGTAGCTTCAAACCGACTTCGACCATTGTATCTTCTGTATCTTGTACATATAAACGTTGATACAAAAAATTTGTGAGAACATACATAAAGACAACGGTAATAATTAAAAAAGCGAAAATTAACAACCAAATGCGAGTGGCAATCTTTTTCATTCGCCAGGATCAAAGCGGTAGCCCACTCCCCAAACGGTTTGAATATGTGCAGCCGCATCCTTTCCAAGCTTTATTCGTAACGTTTTAATATGTGTATCAACCGTGCGCGTACCACCTACATAATCAATATCCCAAATCCGTTCTAGTAATTGCTCTCTGGAATAGGCATTACCTGGATTTTTCATAAATAAGTGCAATAGCTCAAATTCCTTTAAAGTAAGTGGAATACTCTTTCCATCAACAGATACTTTTCGTGCTATTTCATCTATTTTAATAGAGCCAAAAATCACGTACTTCTGCTGTAGCTCTGTAATATTCGCACCACTTCTTCTTAATACAGCATAAATTCTAGCTACCAGTTCATCATGTGTAAATGGTTTAACAATATAATCATCCCCACCAAGTGTAAGACCTTTCACCTTATCCTCATTCGCATCACGTGCAGTCAGAAAAATAATCGGTACATTGGACATAGCACGAATGCTTTGACAAACAACAAAACCATCCTCATGTGGCATCATTACATCAAGTAATACTAAATCTATATTTTCACGTACTATTACATCGTAAGCCTCAGTTCCACTAGCGGCAGTAAATGTCTCTATATCAGAGTTATTGAGCATCATTTCAATTAAATTACGCATATCCTGCTCATCGTCAACTATTAATACAGTTGTCATCATTGTTCCTCCCTTACTAACAGCTGAAAAGCACCTTTCCCTACATCAACTGTTTTTTCCTTCTGGCCATCCTTTATAAAGTACAATGTGTGATCGTCATAGCCAGCGACAACAATATAATCTTTAAACTGATTCACTACAAAGGGATTTGCTCCAACCTCTTGCTGCCATTTGATATGACCATCAAAATCAGCCACATATAACTCGTTGTGACCATGACTTACAACAAGAACGGCATCTTTGGTCTTTTTTAACCCTACTGGCATCAAAGGCATGTCAATCTCTCCATGCAGTTGGCCTGTAGTCAAATCATATTTTTTAACTGAACTATTTGGCTTACTTCCTTCTCCATGACCGCCTATCCATAGTTCATGTGTTTCTTCTAGGACAGCTATTCCATGTGCAGATTTTTGAATCGGCCACTCTTGCTCAATAGTCAAATCCTTCATATTTAACACAGATAATTTTGTATCTTTAAAATTAATAACATACAGTTTATCCCTATAAGATGCCATTGACATCGGATAATTGCCAAGCTGTTGTGTAGCTAACTGATTGCCTTCTTGATCAAAGCTTGTCACTGTATTGGTTTTACTATTCGTGATAAAAAATTGCTTGATGTTGTCATCGTAGTATACATTGGTCGTACCAATCTCTACTTTTTTTGAATAGAGCTTTTCTCCAGTTGATATTGTATAGACTTCGATGTTATTTAATTGGTGTCCATATAATAAAACTTGGTCATCTCCTAATAGGATGGCCCCTGAATAAGCTTTATCAAATAACCATGTTGCAAGTACATTGCCATCCTCATCAATAAAATCTAATGATGGTTCTTGTATGTTTAATGAAGCTATAAAACTTCGTTCCCTTTCAATGGGTTCATATGACTTTTCAGCGCAACCCGCTAACCATAGAATTTGTAGTAACGAAAAAATGAAGAATGCCCATTTTTTCAACTTTATCACCTCTGCCCCTTTACTATACTTCACAATTGTGAAATTCGGGTGAAACTTGGAAGGTAAATTTATGACAAACCATGAAAATACATTTCACATTTCAGGCTCACAATCCCTCTATCAGTTCAATCATCCAACCAATATTTCCGTCCTTACATATATTACAAAGATAATGGTAAGGAGGAATATAGTATGATTTCCATTAGCTTATGTATGATTGTAAAAAATGAAGAAGATGTTATTGGTCGATGTCTTGAATCCGTCAAAGATCTAGTAGATGAAATTAATATTGTCGATACTGGATCAACAGATAGTACAAAACAAGTGGTTGCACAGTATACAGACAGAGTTTTTGATTTTAAATGGATACATCACTTTGCAGCAGCACGAAACTATTCCTTTCAACAAGCAACAAAGGAATACATCCTCTGGCTAGATGCAGATGATGTTTTTCTAGAGGAAGATCGACAAAAATTAAAGACACTCAAAGCATCTCTAAACTCTAATGTAGATGCTGTTTCAATGAATTATCATTTAAGTTTCGATCATGAGGGTAATGCAGACGCCTTAATAAGAAGATATCGTCTAGTCAGAAGAGAAAAACAATTTCAATGGATTGGTGCAGTTCATGAATATTTAGAAGTCGGTGGCGTGTTGTTTGATAGTGATGTCGCCGTTAGCCATTTACCGTTAACCCACGATCACGCCCGTAATATTACGATTTATAGACAACTGATTGAAGCAGGAGAAACACTATCACCACGTGATACATTTTATTTTGCTAATGAATTAGTAGATCATGGTCAATTTGAGGAAGCTATTTACTATTATGAATTATTTTTAACCTCCAAATTAGGCTGGGTAGAAGATAATATTCGTGCCTGCTTAAAATTAGCAGATTGCTATTCCCATTTAAATGATAAAGAAAACAACTTCAATGCTATTTTACGAAGCTTCGAATACGATGTCCCCCGCCCCGAAGCCTGCTGTCGCCTAGGCTATCATTTCATGGAGCAATTCAAGAATTACGAAGCAGTTTTTTGGTACGAGCAAGCACTTGTTATTAAACAAAAATCAAACGCTCCTTTTCAAAACAAAAGCTTTTCTACATGGCTCCCTCACTTACAGCTCTGTGTGCTTTACGACCGCTTACAACAATATGAACTAGCCAATGCACATAATGAATTAGCCGGCTCGTTCATTCCAAATAACCCAAAAATTCTACACAATAAAGAATATTTCAAGCGTATTTTAACAATCAATCAAAATGACTCTTAAAAAATTTCAATAACCATCTAAAAAGTTTTAACTCATATTCATATGATAAACATCCAATTATCTTAAAAACAGTTGCAACGAATCTATAAATAACTCTCGATTTACAAGTAATTAATAGTTATGTGTCTACCTCCCCTATCATTATTCAGAATACGATATTTGAGAGAGGAGGTGAGATTATGCATTTTGGAAATTTTATAGATAGAGTTTGCAGTAAGTGTCATTCATTTCCTTGTTGTTGTAAAACTGGCCCTATTCCAAGTTGTCCAATTTGGCCAGTAAAGCCTACAGGACCGACTGGTGGGATAACTGGTCCAACAGGTAGTACTGGTGTGACTGGCTCTACTGGCGTTACCGGGCCTACTGGGGTTACTGGCTCTACTGGCGTTACTGGCGTTACTGGGGCTACTGGGGCTACCGGCGTTACTGGCTTTACCGGGGCTACTGGCTCTACTGGCGTTACCGGACCTACCGGCGTTACTGGCTCTACTGGCGTTACTGGACCTACTGGGGTTACTGGGGCTACTGGCTCTACTGGCGTTACCGGACCTACCGGGGTTACCGGGCCTACTGGGGTTACTGGTTCTACTGGAGATATCGGACCTACTGGCGTTACTGGCTCTACTGGAGATATCGGACCTACCGGGGTTACTGGCTCTACTGGGGATATCGGACCTACTGGCGTTACCGGACCTACTGGCGTTACTGGCTCTACCGGCGTTACTGGCTCTACCGGCGTTACTGGCTCTACTGGGGATATCGGACCTATTGGGGTTACTGGCTCTACTGGAGATATCGGACCTACTGGGGCTACTGGCTCTACTGGTGTTACTGGCTCTACCGGCGTTACTGGCTCTACTGGCGTTACTGGACCGACTGGGGTAACCGGACCTACTGGGGTTACTGGCTCTACTGGAGATATCGGACCTACTGGGGCTACTGGCTCTACTGGAGATATCGGACCTACTGGGGTTACTGGCTCTACTGGAGATATCGGACCTACTGGGGCTACTGGCTCTACTGGAGATATCGGACCTACTGGGGTTACTGGCTCTACCGGCGTTACTGGCTCTACTGGCGTTACTGGACCTACTGGCGTTACCGGACCTACTGGCGTTACTGGGGCTACTGGCTCTACTGGGGTTACCGGGGTTACCGGGCCTACTGGGGTTACTGGGGCTACTGGCTCTACTGGCTCTACTGGGGTTACCGGACCTACCGGGGTTACCGGGCCTACTGGCGTTACTGGTTCTACTGGAGATATCGGACCTACTGGCGTTACTGGCTCTACTGGAGATATCGGACCTACCGGGGTTACTGGCTCTACTGGGGATATCGGACCTACTGGCGTTACCGGACCTACTGGCGTTACTGGCTCTACCGGCGTTACTGGCTCTACCGGCGTTACTGGCTCTACCGGCGTTACTGGCTCTACCGGCGTTACTGGACCTACTGGGGCTACTGGCTCTACTGGTGTTACTGGCTCTACCGGCGTTACTGGGATTACTGGAGTTACTGGCTCTACCGGCGTTACTGGCTCTACTGGGGATATCGGACCTACTGGGGTAACCGGACCTACTGGCGTTACTGGCTCTACTGGGGTTACCGGGCCTACTGGAGTTACTGGTTCTACTGGAGATATCGGACCTACTGGCGTTACTGGCTCTACTGGAGATATAGGACCGACTGGGGCTACTGGGGTTATCGGACCTACCGGGGTTACTGGCTCTACTGGAGATATCGGACCGACTGGAGCTACTGGCTCTACTGGAGATATCGGACCTACTGGGGCTACTGGCTCTACTGGGGTTATCGGACCTACCGGGGTTACTGGCTCTACTGGAGATATCGGACCTACCGGGGTTACTGGCTCTACTGGGGCTACTGGCTCTACTGGCGTTACTGGACCTACTGGCGTTACCGGACCTACTGGCGTTACTGGGGCTACTGGCTCTACTGGAGATATCGGACCTACCGGGGTTACTGGCTCTACTGGAGATATCGGACCTACCGGGGTTACTGGCTCTGCTGGAGATATCGGACCTACTGGGGCTACTGGCTCTACTGGGGTTATCGGACCTACCGGGGTTACTGGGGTTACTGGGGTTACTGGGATTGCTGGGGCTACTGGTTCTACTGGCACTACTGGACCTACTGGCGCGACTGGACCTACTGGGATTGCTGGGGCTACTGGCGCGACTGGGGCTACCGGTTCTACTGGGGTTGCCGGTTCTACTGGCACTACTGGGGCTACCGGCGTTACTGGACCGACTGGGGTTGCCGGTTCTACTGGCACTACTGGGACTACCGGCGCAACTGGACCTACTGGGATTGCTGGGGCTACTGGTTCTACTGGTTCTACTGGTTCTACTGGTTCTACTGGTTCTACTGGTTCTACTGGCACTACTGGGGCTACCGGCGTTACTGGACCGACTGGGGTTGTTGGTTCTACTGGCGCAACTGGCGCGACTGGGATTGCTGGGGCTACTGGCGCGACTGGCGTAACCGGCGCGACTGGGATTGCTGGGGCTACTGGCGCGACTGGGGCTACTGGTGCTACTGGGGTTGCCGGTTCTACTGGCACTACTGGGGCTACCGGCGCGACTGGACCGACTGGGGTTGCTGGCTCTACTGGCGTAACTGGGGCGACTGGACCAGCTTTTACCGAAGGATTCTCAGCATTTAAAAACACTTTAGCTGTTAGTGCGTCTACGTCTATCACTAACTGGAGTATAGCATCGCCTTACTTTACTACTCCTGCTTTTAATCCGACAACTGGCGTATTCACTGTACCAACTACGGGTAGATATTCCTTTGAAGCAACTATCAACTATTCTACTACTGCGGCCATTACCGTTGCTTTAGGAGTAGGAGTAAATCCTTCATTTGCAATCCGAAGAAATACATCAACAAATTTAATTAGCGGATTATTCCCTGTATTAAATGTAAACGTTGCACTTGTATTAACATTGCGTGCAATTCTTGGAAATGGCACTGTGACTTTGGCAGGTGAGGTACAACTAAACGCTGGAGATACTATTGATCTATTCTATGAAGCCAATGGCCTGACAATCGGTCTTACACTAGGCGGCGCTAACTCTGGTGGTATCGTTTGGTCATGTCATCGAATTTCTTAGAGCGAGGACATTGATAGCTAATACAGTTTTTAGTAGAAATATACAAAAAAATAGTACAAACATTGATAATAAATGTTTGTACTATTTTCTTTCCATTACTTAAATATTTCCATTAATACTTCATCCGCAACATGTTTACCTTGCTGCACACACTCTGGAATCGATATTCCTTCAAACGAGCTTCCTGCAAGTTTGACAGTTGGAAAATGTTCTTGTAATTCCTGCTTGATACGTTGAACTTTCGCTTCATGTCCAACTGTATATTGTGGCATCGCATTTTTCCAACGTGTTACAACTGTTGTGATAGGTTCCCCATCAATACCAATCGTTTTCTTTAAATCCTGTAGCACGGTTTTTTCGATCTCCGTATCCGATAACGCAACTATCGCTTCGTCGCCCACTCGACCAATATAACTACGTAATAATACATAATCGTCTGGTGAGGTACCTGGCCATTTTCGATTCATCCAAGTACAAGAAGTAATCGAAAAATCACTATTTCTCGAGACATAAAAAGACAGTGCATCTAAATCACCGAGCTGTTCCTTTTTAAAGGCCATTGTAACGGTTGCAATAGTTGCAGCCTTCATAGTTCCCAATTCATGTAACAGACTTTGCTTACTAAACATTTTTTCAGCCATATTAAAAGGGGTAGCAATAATAACAGCATCCGCTTTGATATGCGAGAAATTATTGAGCATCACTTGAACTGAACCATCCTTGCCATGCTCTAATTCCTCTACTTTGACACCCTTCATAACTGTCCCAGGAAGTAGTGATTCTTCTATACTTTCAATGAGTGTTTCAAGGCCATTGCTAAAGGTTTGAAAGATTCCCTTATTTTCAGCTATCTGATGATTGCTTAAAAAATTTGTTCCTGACTTCTTCATACCAATCAGCAAACTACGATATTTTTGTTCTAAACTATACAACTGTGGGAAGGTTGAGCTCATACTTAATTGCTCAATATCTCCTGCAAATGTACCCGCTAGTAATGGTTCTACTAGATTTTCCACAATCTCAGCACCAAATCTTCTTCTAAAAAACGCGCCTAGCGGTTGATCGTCATCCTGTGCTGAACGAGGAATGAAAAAGTCCCCAGCCGCACGAACTTTACCGCTAAGTGAAAACAAGCCTGATGTTATGAAAGAGGATATATGAGGTGTCTCTCCTGATAGGAGATGACTAGGTATTGGATATAACTGACTACCAACAGCAACATAATTTGGCCCTGCATTGCTTGTTAATAGTTTCTGTTCGATCCCAAGATCCTTTGCTAAAGCATTGACATAGTTTTCACGATCAAAAAAAGATTCTGGCCCACGCTCAATAATAAAGCCATCTTTTCTTAGAGTTTGAATTTTTCCGCCAAGACGTAATGACGACTCGACAAGTACGATATCTAATGGCAATTCTTTTTCGCTTGCTTCTTTTTGCATATAGAACGCAGCTGTAAGGCCTGTAATGCCACCGCCTACGACAACTACCTTTCGTCTTTTCTGAGTCACCAACATCATCACTTTCTTTTCGCTTAGCTTAATTTTTTATGAATTGCATCTACCATCGCATCAATAAATAATGGATGTGTGTTTGGCATCGCTGGACGGTAGTATTTTGCGCCAAGTTCATCACAAACTACTTTACATTCAAAATCATTGTCATACAACACTTCTAAATGCTCTGTTACAAAACCTACTGGTGTATAAACAAATGAACGGAAGCCCTTTTCTTCAAATAGCTCACGTGTTAAATCTTGAACATCTGGACCAATCCAAGGCTCTGGTGTTTGACCTGCTGATTGCCAGCCAACCTCTACATTTTTTAAATCTGTCGCAGCTTGAATAAGACGTGCTGTTTCAATTAGTTGATCTTCATATGGATCACCTAAGTTTTTAATTTTTTCAGGCAATGAATGAGCTGACACAATTAGACAAGCTTTCTCACGTTCTTCTTCTGACATTGCATTGAATGTCTCATTCACTTGTTGTGTCCAGTACTCAATGAATTTCGGCTCATCATACCAAGATTCCACAGAAGTAATCTTTAAGCGACCTCCTGCTGCCTCTTCAGCACGACCATTATAAGACTTAATAGAGAACGTAGAGAAATGAGGAGCTAAAACAATAGAAACTGCTTCTTTTATGCCCTCTGCCAGCATTTGCTCTACTGCATCTTCAATAAATGGATGAATATGTTTTAAACCAATAAACAATTTATATTCTACAGCATCCTGTACTTCGTTCAAACGCGCACATAATGCTTCAGCTTGTGCTTGAGTTGCCGCAGCTAATGGGGACAAACCACCGATTGCTTCATAGCGACTACGTAAATCTTCTAAATGCTCTGCAGAAGGTTTACGTCCATGACGAATATGCGTATAGTAAGGTTCAATATCTTCTTCTTTATAAGGTGTTCCGTATGCCATTACTAATAAGCCTTTAACTTCTTTCATTACCCTTTTCACCTCTAAAATTGTTTTATGTTTTCATACATTATGTGATAAAAAGAAGCTGCCCAATCTTTATTATTGGACAGCTCCTTTTCTACATGGAAATTAAAACTTCCTATATAGAAAAGGACATATTATTTACACTTCATTGACTTCTATTAAGAACGAGCTTGAATTTGTTGAGCACTATATTCATGAATAAGCGTTGTAAGACGTTTTAAGACATCAGGGTCAACCTCTGGGAAAACACCATGTCCTAGATTAAAGATATGACCTGGCATTTCTAAACCTTGATCGATAATATCTTTTGTTCTTTTTTCAATAATTGACCAGTCCGCAAGTAATAGGGATGGATCTAAGTTACCCTGTACAGGTTTTGTAATGCCATTCGCACGTGCGTCTTTAATAGGTAAACGCCAGTCTAAGCCCACAACATCGATCGGTAAATCATTCCATTCTTTTGCTAAATGGCTAGCACCGACACCAAATTGAATTAATGGTACATTTTCTTTTTGCAACTCTGCAAAAATACGCGTCATAATTGGTTTAATAAATACGCGGTAATCCTCGACATTTAAAGCCCCAACCCATGAGTCAAACACTTGGATGGCTTTTGCGCCAGCTTTAATTTGAGCTGTTACATCTGCAATAATCATGTCAGCTAGTTTATCCATTAAAGCAAACCAAGCTTGAGGTTCTGAAACCATAAATGATTTTGTTTTATTATAGTTTCTTGAAGGACCACCTTCAATCATGTAGCTTGCAAGTGTGAATGGTGCCCCAGCAAAACCGATTAAAGGAACATTCAATTGCTCTTCGGCAAGTAACTTGATCGTCTCTAATACAAATGGTGTATGCTCTTTGGCATTAAATTCACCTAATTTTTCTACATCAGCTACTGAACGAATTGGATTTGAAATAACAGGACCAACGCCTGCTTTGATTTTTACATCTATCCCAATTCCAGGGAGAGGTGTGACTATATCTTTATATAAAATAGCTGCATCAACATTATAATTTTCTACAGGCAGACGAGTGACATACGCACATAGTTCAGGTTGATGTGTAATTTCCTCTAAGGAATATTTTTCTTTAATGGCACGATATTCTGGCTGAGATCGTCCTGCCTGACGCATATACCAAACAGGTGTATGTGCGGTCCTTTCTCCACGCGCAGCACGTAGAAGTGTATCATTAAAAGTTGTCATGAATAGTTCCTTCCCCTCGTTAAATTGTTACTATAAAAAAATCGCTTGTTTATTCCTTTATTATTGATATCCGTTTCCAATAGTAAACGCTTCCTCTGAAATTGTATAGTTTTCCTAGTGAAATGTCATAAAATTGTTCTTTCTCGACATATTCTTTTTGAACGGAGCGTTAGACTTCCGCTAGAAAGGGTATAATCACGCTATATTAGTAAGATTCATAAGGAGGATAAATTCATGTATATTTATTTAACTTCTGGTACTGGCGATTTTTTAGAGCAAGTAAAAAATAAGTATCCTAATGACCATATGATTATAATTCATGGGGAAGGTAATTCTGTATTGATACATGAAACAGAAGGAAAAACAGTATTTGCGACGCCCCGTAAATTTGAAGTGCTAGATTCAGTAAATGATATAGAGGAACGTGGCTTCTTTGTTTTCAACAATATTCCTGTAACAGATGAAGGGCGTCCAGTTTTCGAGCACCGCTTTTTAGAGCGTTCACGCGCAATTGAAAATGAGCCAGGCTTTGTGGCATTCCGTTTATTACGTCCAATCAAGAGTGAGACTTATATTGTTATGACGCAATGGAATGGACCACATTCTTTTGAAGCATGGAAGAGCTCCAAAGCGTTTGAATCAGCCCATGCAAAAACAGACGATTCAACAGCCGTACGTCAGCAAAATATCTTTTCAGCAGCTTCCTATGTCACTACTTACAGTGCTATACCGAAAGAAGATACAGAGTAGATAGATAATAAAAAAGCTCATTTTCCGAATGCGAGCATTGGAAAATGAGCTTTTCAATTTGTCAGCTATAGCCTCTTCATTTGGACATTTTCGCTGTTAATTCACTAATCACTAAAACTAGGATAACGGCAATATAAAACATGGGCTGTGTAATGGCACATAAACCAACAATAATTGCTTGGGTAATCATTGCTAAACGTACAATTTGCTTTACAGCTAGTTGACGAGCATGATCTGGTAACGGATAGAGCATGTCCATTCGAAATTCACCACTAGATAGCAGCGCTTGTTTTAACTGAATTGTTGTGGCAAAGCTTAGTGCGCCTGCTACAATCCATGTAACGACAGGAATGTCTACAAAAGCTGCGATGACGGCAGAAATGGCCGTAAGACGAAGCCATAAATAGAAATGGTCATCTGTCCGGATAAAGGTACGGAACACCAAATACTTTTGAGTATTCTCCTTACCATACGGGACAAACCGATAGAGCCAGTCCATCCAGCCTCGACGCCGAATGCTTCCGTGTAGATGAGGTACATCTGTAAAATAATTTGCAAAACGATAGAAGCTCATCATACGATTCTGTTCGAGCTTGACAAAATGCTCATACGGCACAGGTTCGCCAACTGATTTTTTTCTAAAAACAATAATATAAATAATGCTAATAACTGTAGCGACTACTGCTAATAGCAGCTGCGCATGAAGCCCCATATATAGAGCAGCAGCAAATATAACAGCTCGAATAAATCTATCCACCCAAACCATTTGTCCTCGTTCACTATAACGATAGCTGAATTCTCCTCGAACACTTAGATATTTCAATACAATGGTAAGTAAAAAAATCGTCCATATTTCCACCGTTGTTAATTCCGTCACAGCTTTTAATAACGGGATACTAACAATATAGACAATCGCTACAATCCACACCTGAGACCAAAACGTCCAAGCCAGCGCCTTGCTGAAATACAGAGACATTTTTGATTCTAAAGGTAATAAGTATACTTGATCTGGCTCTCTCAACAGTGTAGTCGGACGGCTAAAGGCCAATAAAATCCCTATGATAACAGCTACCACGATTTCTGCTGGAAAGTCTGGTTGAACAACTTTCAGCCATTCGCTATATTGATAGCCCACTGCTCCTATTAGAAATACAAGTACAATGGCAATATGCCCTGTAAATATAAATTGCATATATTTTTGTACTTCTCCTATATAATGCATGAAGCGAGAGGACCATACATCACGCAAGTTCTTCATGGTCCCGCTCCTTTGTCATAGCAATATAAAGGTCATCTAATGTCGCATACGGCATAGCAAATGATTGACGTAAATCAGCCATTGTTCCTTGTGCTCGAACTCTTCCTTCATGCAATAAAATAATGCGATCACAATGCTTTTCAGCTGTCGATAGAATATGTGTAGACATTAATATAGAAGCGCCTTCTTTTTTCTTTTCATCCATTTGGTCTAATAACGATTGAATACCTAGTGGATCTAATCCCACAAAAGGCTCATCAATAATATATAGACTTGGATTCACTAAAAAGGCACACATAATCATGACTTTTTGACGCATTCCCTTTGAAAAGTGTGAAGGGAACCAATTTAATCTTTTCTCCATTCGAAACTCTTTTAACAGCACCTCAGAACGAGCATCGAGTGTTGCTTTGTCTATACCGTAAGCCATTGCTGTTAATTCTAAATGTTCTCTTAATGTTAGCTCATCGTATAATACTGGGGTCTCAGGAATATAAGAAAAAGCTGTACGATACTTGTCCGTATCTTCCTTTAATGTCACACCATTTAAACGAATGTCCCCTTCCTTTGGCAACATCGTTCCTATAATATGTTTAATCGTTGTACTTTTACCAGCTCCATTTAAGCCGATTAAGCCAACTAATTCACCTTTTCCAATCGTAAAAGATAGATCTTTAATAACAGGTTTTCTTGTATAACCACCTGTCACATGCTGTACCTCTAATACTGACATATCCTCACTCCTCTTCTTGTTTTATATTTTATCAAAAATTAGCAAATGATACAGGTTTGAGTATGATAGAATGTACTTACATATACGTTAAGGGGGAAATTCTTATGAGCGATTGCCTATTTTGCAAAATTATTGACGGATCCATTCCAAGTACAAAAGTTTATGAAGACGATCATGTCTATGCATTCACAGACATTTCACCTGTTGCAAAAGGACACACACTATTAATTCCAAAGCATCACTGCCAAGATTTATTCGAGATGCCAGAGGAAGTGGCACGTAATCTATATGCTGTTGCACCAAAAATCGCGAATGCTATTAAAGCAGCGTTTCAGCCAATAGGTTTAAATACGATTAATAACAACGGTGCTGCCGCTGGACAAACTGTTTTCCACTACCACTTACATTTTATTCCGCGTTACGATGAAAAAGAAGGGCTAGGCCTAATTTGGCAAACACAAAAGTACTCACCAGAGCAGTTGGCAGAAGTAGCAGAAAATATTAAAGCCAATCTATAAGCCATTTGTAATATATTAACATTGGAATGTTCAGAATGCTGTATTGCAAATTTTAAAAATTTAGCGTACAATCACAAATAAGTTTCGCTAGCGGTCAAGAGGACACGCTAGGAGACAAATAGATTAGCATAGTCGAGGAGAGATTCAAATGAATACAAAGAATTTAGTATTAATGGCACTGTTAGTAGGTGTCGGTGCTGCACTTTATGTGGTTACACCAGGAATGGTGAATGGGATGAAGCCTGATTTTATGTTAACCATGATGTTTATTGGCATTTTATTGTTCCCAACTGTGAAAGAAACGTTCCTACTTTCTCTTTCAACAGGGGTGCTTTCAGGTTTGTTTACAACATTCCCAGCAGGTCTAGTTCCAAATATTATTGATAAAGCTGTTACTGGTTTTGTATTTTTAGCTGCTTTACTCATTCTCAAAAAACTGGCAGGTCATTTCGCCGTATCTGCTGTCTTAGTTGGCTTGGGAACGATTCTTTCAGGAACTGTCTTTTTGGCAGTAGCGCTTTTTGTGTTCAATGCAAATGTTGGTGCAACATTTGCGATGCTATTTATTGGCGTTGTCCTTCCAGCTGTCGCATTTAACGTTGTTGCGTTTGCTGTTATTTATCCAATTATTGCAAAATTAGTGAAGCGCTCTAAATTCAATACAGCTATTTCTCAAATTTCATAAATAAACACTTTAAATAATCAAAAGAAACTAAACTGTGACGGTCAAATCACTCGTTTAGTTTCTTTTTTCTTTTTGTATTTGTGCATTTCATGGTTTAATAGTAGATAAACATGACTAGAAATGAGGTATCCAATATGAAAGCAAAACCATTTTTACTTGGACTAACAACAGGCATTATCGGTGGAACAATCGCTGTACTTTTCTCAACACCGCAATCTGGACAACAGCTACGTGCTTCTGTCAAACAAAATGTTGACCAAACAAAAGGTATGCTCCTTGATGTAAAACAACAAGTAGGGACTGTTAAACAATCTGTTAATACATTAACAAATGAAGTTAAAAATAATATCCCGCAAATAATAAATGATTTAAAGCAAACAATAACAACTTTTACAGAAGAAATTGAACCTACAAAAAATAATTTACAACAAGAATTAGATGCTTTACAGAATTCGATAAGCGAAATCGAGAAAAACATTGCACAAATCACAGAAAACAAGAAAAAACCGCAAGAAAAAGTTAGCGACTAAAGTCCTTCGTAATAGGTGAATAATCTATTTTTTTATTAAAAACTATTGCTATAATATTATTTTTTAGCCACTTTTCAATTTTTTAATTTTTCTAACTTTAAACTTTTTTCCTTTACTGCTATAATATTTTTAAAAATGTGAAAGAAAGCAGTAGGTGATGGCTTTGTCAGAGGAATTATATACACAAAAAGAAGCGATGCTTTATAGTCAGAGAATCGCGCAGTTATCAAAAGCGCTGTGGAAAGCGGTTGAAAAGGATTGGCAACAATGGATTAAACCTTATGATTTAAATATTAATGAACACCATATTTTATGGATTTCATACCATTTAAAAGGGGCTTCCATTTCTGATGTTGCAAAATTTGGCGTGATGCATGTTTCTACAGCATTTAATTTCTCCAAAAAACTAGAAGAGCGTGGCTTTCTTAAGTTTTCCAAGCGTGATGACGATAAACGTAATACGTATGTTGAGCTTACCGAAGCTGGCACAGAGCTCATTATAGAGATGAATAAAAACTACCATAATACGTATCATTCCGTACTGGAAGGATCACTAGCATTAAAAGATTTATATGGCCGTTTCCCTGATTTTTTAGATGTAATGGCTGTTATTCGCAATATCTATGGTGAGGATTTCATCGACATTTTCGAACGCTCCTTCCAACATTTCCGCGATTCCTTTGACACGCTAGAAGAACGCACACCTGTAAAAGGATAAGACGAAGCTTCAAACTGCACATAATTTTTCCTGCAATTATTTATAAGTTGAACATAATGAGTTATACTACTGTTCATTCAGGAATAAGTCATGTGAAAGGAGGTATTTCAGAAATATTTCTGAAGTACCTCCTTTTTCTTGCATTCTAACATAATTCAATTTACATTAAATAGGACACTTCCTATTTCGGAGTTGATAATAACCATGCATTGCTGGAAAATTTTAAATTTAGAACATCATTACGGTACTACGCGTATTATTATAATGAGTGTCATTACTTTTTTAGTGGTCTTTTCTGTTTCGTATGTAACGTTTAATTTATTCAATGAAGAGCATTATACAGATCGTTTATTCTGGCTCTTTGTAATAGCTGTGTTAACACTCTATCCCATTCACAAATTTTTGCACTTTTTGGCGCTATACGATTTACGCCAGCATTTAAAATTACGCGTACGTAGTCAATTTTATATAATTCCTGTTTTACACATGCGAATTCGAGAGCCTTTATCTAAAAATCGTTACATCTTAGCATTACTTACGCCTTTTATCGTTGTAAACACTAGTATTATAGTTGGAACATGGCTTTTACCAGCCTATACACATTATGGGACATTGCTGTTAGCCTATCATTGTAGTCTATGTCTGATTGATATCCTTTACGTGAAGTATCTATTGAATTCACCTAGAAATTCGCAAATAGAAGAAACACCTAAAGGCTATGAAATTTTAGTTCCACCAACTGTTCACTAAATGCTTGTACTTGTTTTTTATTGGCGTTCTTTGTTATGCTATTACTATTGAAAGAGGGGAGGAATAGACTTGCTATTAATGATTGTAGTTCTATTCTCGGTATTCTATTTATTTCAAATTAACCGCATGACATATGCTCTATGCATGCGACGTGAAATTCCCGAAGAAAACCAACCAAAAATATTCCGAACTATAAATATACTTATTACGATCCTACTTGTCTCATTCTACATTGAAATTTTATATGCAGTATAACAGAAAAATCCATTACGCCTCGGCGTAATGGTTTCTAAATTTTTCTAGGCTTTTTTAAAAAAATTTATAACATCCGCGCCCGTCCGCACGCTCGAAGATAAGTCGAGCCCCCCATGCAACAACTTTTTCTAGCCAATCAGATTGGCTAGAATCTCAGGCATGCGGCGCGAATGTCTAACATTGTTAAGAAAAGCTAAGAGTTAAAGCTCTTAGCTTTTCACTGTTTTATTAATTAGTATAGGAACGCTGCACCAACGATAATTAATAAAATAAATAACACAACTAATAAAGCAAAGCCTGAGCCGTAGCCACCGCCACCGTATCCTCCGTTGCCCATAACTTCACCCCCTTTCTTTTCTATATCCTATGCGCTTCAAAATTTGAAATATAGGCAATACTCAAGGGGGAACCATTTTGTTTTTAAATCGTTTATGTTATAGTAAAAAATGGACGAAACCATGTTAGGAGAGAATATCCACTATGAAAAAGACAGTTTTATCTTTAACTTTAGCTGCGTCTGTATTAGCGCTTGGTGCTTGTAGCGGCGGAGACAGCAAAGCAATCGTTACTTCTAAAGTGGGCGATATTTCAGTAGCTGATTTTAATGAAAAGGCAAAAGCTTTAACAGGCTCATATGTAATGCAGCAAATGGTGACTGAAAAAGTTTTAGCTGACAAATATGAAGTAACAGATAAAGAAATCAAAGAAGCTTATGACACAACTGCATCACAATTTGGTGATGGCTTTACACAAGCACTTGCTGAAAGTGGCTTAACAGAACAAGGCTTTAAAGATTCTTTACGTGTCCAACTTCTTCAAGAAAAAGCTTTAAAAGATCAAGCTATTAAAGAAGAAGATGTGAAAAAATACTACGAGCAAATGAAAACAGAACTAAATGGTCGTCATATTTTAGTAGCAGATGAAAAAACAGCTAAAGAAGTGATTGAAAAAATCAAGGGTGGCGCTAAGTTTGAGGACGTAGCAAAAGAGTACTCAACTGATACTGGCTCTGCTCAAAAAGGTGGAGAGCTTGGATGGTTCTCTGTAGGTTCAATGGTAGACGAGTTTAACGATGCTGCTTATGCTCTTGAATTAAATACATTAAGTGAGCCAGTAAAATCTAGCTTTGGTTATCACGTAATTGAAATTACGGACAAGCGTGATGTTAAGGGTGTTGGTTCATTTAAAGATGAAGAAGAAAACATTCGTTCAACTATGTTAAATAAACTGAATCAAACTGGCGAAGCTCAAACAATTCTAAAAGACATCATTGCAAAAATGGCAAAAGATGCAGATGTTAAAACATCTGATAAAGATTTAAAAGATTCACTAGAATTCTTCACAACAACAAGTGAAGAACAAGCAAAAGCAGCTGAAGAAGCAGCTAAAAAAGCTGAAGAAAATGCTGCAAAAGAAGATTCTGAAGACAAAGCAGAAGATACTGACAAGGAATCTAAATAAATTAGAGACTAGTGTTAATATCTATAACAAAAAGAAGCATCTGACATTTTAGATGCTTCTTTTCTTAGTGTTGAAAAACAAAACCATCAATAGAATTTTTGTGAAAGGTGAAAATGGTTTCCGTTGCAGGCTACTTGCTTTCCTGTGGGCGAGCGCCGAGCCGCTTCCTCCGCTCCCGCTCCGTGCAGGGGCTCGTCTGTCTCGCTATCCCACGGGAGTCAAGTAGCCCTCCACTCCAACCTACAAAATGTTAACTTTTTAGCAAAGTTTTCAAATAAAGTGAAGGTCTTCACTACCCATTTTATGGAGGGCTTTTGACACTCATCACTTCTTCGCAATGAAATTAAGAGTCTATCCTTTCTCTAATCATACAAATAATAGGCTAATTTGATTACTACGGCTAGCTAGTATGAAAGATAAGGAAAAGCCACTTTTGCAGAATGGTTGATTGGAGTGGAGCCAGCGTCACTCCTAGGGGATTTAGCGTCACAGAGGAGACCCTGGAGCGAACGCAAGTGAGTGAAGCGGCTCATCGGACGCCCCCTGGAAAGGACGCTGGCGGAACGGAAATCAACCTCTCACCTTGCAAAGTTGCTTTTTCTGCCGTTGACATCATCTTTTTGCAACAACATGAAAAGAAGCATCTGACATTTCAGATGCTTCTTTTTTCTTCTCTATTTTACTTTAAACTGGCTAATTTCAGCTTGTAAGTCATTTGACATTGTTTGAAGTACATTTGCCGCGCTTGCGATTTCCTCATTAGAGGCGCTTTGTTGCTCGATTGATAAAGCTATGTGCTGTATGCCTGAAGACGTACCATTCGCAATACCTACAATTTCTTTTACAGCATCGTCCGTTTGGCTTGCCTTGTCATTGACACGCAATACAATATCCGTTACTTCCTTTGTACGATGACTAATCTGTTGCAAATATACGACAATATTTTTAAAGGCATCGCCTGTCTGTTCAACAGCCTCACGCCCTTCCTCCACAAACTGTGTTCCACTATTAATAGCATAAACAGCACTAGAGGTTTGCTTTAAGATATCATCCACTAATGTTCGAATATTGTCTGCAGCCCTTCCAGATTCCTCTGCTAGCTTTCTTACCTCATCCGCTACAACTGCAAATCCTTTTCCAGCCTCTCCAGCACGTGCCGCTTCAATAGAGGCATTCAATGCAAGGAGGTTTGTTTGATCTGTAATACTTGTAATCAGCGCTACAATCGTACTAATTTCCTTTGATTTTTCACCTAAAGCATTCACAACTGCTGTTGACTGATGGACAGATTCATTGATTGTATTCATTTTATCAATCGTTTGCTCAATTAACTGTAAGCCTAAATCCGCTTTTTGGTTTGTTTCATTCGCTATAGAGGCAACTGCCTGTACAGCAGAAGATGCATGATCCATATCTTTAGTAATTAAATGTGCTGATTCAGATAATAAATCCATTTGCCCCAATTGTCCTTCTGCACTGGAGGCAATCTCCCCAATTGCATTAGAAATGGTTTCAACTGTTTGACTACTTTGCTCTGTAATCGTTGTAAATTCCTTTGTAAAAGTCGATACATCTGTAGATGCTTTATTCGTCTTTTCAATGACCGTGCCAATTTGCTCCAACATATGATTAAATTCAGTCGATAATTGACCAATTTCATCTTTCAAATGATCATCAATTCGTACTGTTAAATCGCCATCAGCAGCCTGTGTCATAGCATTTAACACACGCTTTACACGCCTTAAGACGATATACCTTGTACATAACGAAATAATTACTGTGCCAATAAACAACGAAATAAATGTATTAATGACAACACCCGCACTACCATTTAATTGCACTACCTTTTCGAATTGACGACTCACAAACTCTGAAATATGGGAGCTTATAAACAAACTTATACCAATAGCTAGTATCATTTTGAAAATCAAACTTTTCCAAAACTTAATTTTCCGCGAAAAAAGTCCCTCTGTATCCATTGCTTTTCCCCATTCCTATAATTTCTCTCTTTATTCTAAAAGAAATACTAATATTGGTACAATAGTTAGCCACCAATATTACACATATGAATATTTAGACTTAGAGAAATTAAAAGCGAATAGCTAGTAAGTAGCAACAGTTTATGGTCTAAATTATATTACTTTTAAATAGTAGGCTTATAGAATGAACGATTATCTAGTGGGAAGAGTCGCTCTGTAAATTCACCCGGTGCTGTTTTTCCTAATGCTCTTGTTAACATATTCATCTTCGCATCGATGTTATCTATATAATGCAAGATTTCCGCTTCTTGAAGCATAGGTTTTTTTGGGCTTCCCCACTCTTCTTTCCCATGGTGAGACAATACCATATGCTGTAGCAGCATGACTTCCTCACCTTCAATTTCAAGCTCACTAGCAATCTTAGCAATTTCATTGACCATAATTGTAATATGGCCTAACAAATTGCCCTCCACTGTATACGTTGTGGCAACTGGTCCTGATAATTCTACAACCTTGCCTATATCGTGTAAGATAATTCCTGCATATAATAGGTCACGATTAAGTGTTGGGTATAAATCAGCAATAGCTTTACCTAGTTTGAGCATGGATACCATATGATCTAATAAACCTGACGCATAGTCATGATGATTTTTAGTCGCTGCTGGAAAAACTAAAATGGCCTCTTGATGCCTTTTAATAGCTGCTCTTGTAATTCTAGAAATATTAGGGTTTTTAATATCAAAGAAAAATTGGTTTAATTCTTCATATAGTTGTTCTTTCGGTGTTGCAGAGGACGGCACTAAATCATGGATAGCGATTCCTTCCTCTGGCTTGGCAACACGAATCGATTTGATACGCAATTGATTCTTCCCTCTATAGTCATGAATCTCTCCACCTACACGCACAATAGCTTCCGCATGATACAGCTTTTCATGGTCCTCATTGGTATCCCATAGCTTTGCCTCAATATCTCCACTCTTATCTTGTAATAATAGCGACATAAATGGCTTTCCAACGGTTGTAACACCTTTTGTCGCTTGTTTTATTAATAAAAATTGATCAACTGCTTCTCCAACTTGGAGCGTCGTTATCCCTTTCATGTTGACGTCACTCCCCTTTCATTTGCTAATGCTCCTATATCGACAATTTGCTCTCGCTGCCAATGTTTGAGCATTGTGTCATGGCAAGTAAAATATAAAATTTGACGTTCATATCCTACTTCTTTCATTAATTGTACCATTTTGTCTGTGCGGTTTCGATCAAAATGGACAAAAGGATCGTCCATAATCATTGGAAATGGAGCCGTGTTCACTAGGGTTTTGGCAAGTGCCATTCGCAATGCAATATATGCTTGCTCTTTGGTAGCCTGTGACAATTCGACCATTTGATAACGTAATCCTGCAGCATCTTGTGCTACAAAATAACCTTCCTCATGAATCGAAAGTTTGTCATAGCTTCCGCCTGTAAGTAAACGAAATATGGCATTTACCTCTGCAAGCACATGCGGTAATTTCCCTTCGCGAAGACGAAATAAGGTTTCATGAATAGCTGTCGCTACAGCTTTTTTAGTTGCCCATTGCTCAACTAGCTGCTGTAATTCTGTTTTCTCCTGCTCAAACTGTTGAAGCACTTGGCCATACTTTTCATCATTTAATAGCTGTTCCTTTTCCATAAGCAAAGAAGCGCGTTGTTCCAGACATTGGTCAATTGCTAGTTGCAATGAATGCTGCTCTTGTTCTAAAGCAAGTATGTCCTCGTTAACTGTGTCCTCAATCAGACTCGCTTGCTGTTGAAGATTGAGTGAAGATAATTGAGCCTGAACAGTTTGCAACTCTGTCACAATTTTTCTTCTCTGCTCAGATTGTTCATGCATTTCATAATATGCCTGCTCGTTTTGAATTTGCGCTTCCTTAAATAGCTCGGACATTTCTGCTGAATAACGATCAATTCTTGATTGTCCACCTTCCATTTTTATTTGGAGGCTAGCTAGCTGATCTTTTGCATGCTGTGCTTGCTGTTGATGCTGCTGTGCTTCAAGGTAGGCTGTACGTAAATATATATAAACTTCATGTTCATCATAGGCTCCATCTAAAACCCGTTGTAGTTGCTCATAAATGCTGTTCTTTTCTACCTGAGCTTCTTGCAAAAGACTTAGGGTACTGTTTCTTTTAGCTGCTAGTTCTTGTACACCACGGATACGCATAAATAATTCGGGCATTAACGTGCGGGCTATTGTTCCCTGTAAGCGATAACGCTTTAAAAAATGCTGGAGTGTCTGAGTGGCTTCTTCACTCTCTACCTCTGCTTGTTGAATTTTATATTCAAGAGAAGTGTATTGCTGCTCCTTCTCTTTTTGCTGTTCATTGACATGTAACCAACGATCTTCGTATCTATGCTTCTTTAAAAGCACTGCTTGTACTGTCATTTCCTCTTGCTCTAACTCCCGTAGAAGGAAACTGTGCTCTTTACTAGTAGGCTCATCTGCTCGATTACCATATCGAATAAACAAAAAGGTTAGCAATGATAAAACTGCTCCGATGATCATTACAACTAGATTTTTTTCAAATACACCATAGGCAAACGACATGAAACCAAGCAGTAGTACAAGCCAGATAAAGTAATGAGGTTGCTTCTGCTTACTACGTTGCGATTTGGCAGTACGTAATTGCTCAAGCTTTCGTTTTTGTTGGGGCCACTGTGCTAAAATATGTTCTTCTTCACTTGTTAATGACTCCTGCATGATCCGCTGCTTCTGTTTAGCAATTGCATCTAATTCTAGATGAACCTGCTCAAGAGAACGTAGATGAAACTTTAACTCCTCCTCTGCCTCCTCTAACTTACCTAATTGAAGCTGAAATTGTTGTTCTTGTTGGAGTGAAACTGTTTCTTGCAGAAGTATATCTTGTGCCTCTTTCTCTTTTACACCTAATAAACGAAATTGTGCTTCGATTTCTTGCTCAAGCAAAAAGAGATCATCATGTAAATTTTGCTCTTTCACCATCAGTTGATGCCATGTTGCCTCTTTTTGCATAAGGCTAGCCATTTCATTGACCGTTTGCTCATCCACTGTTGCAAGTACTTTATCCTGCAATGTTTGATACTGCTCCTTTAATTGCATCAGCTGTTGACTTTCATGTAACAGACGATCCTTTAATTGTTCATAGCGTCTGATACCCTCTGCTGGAAACTGAACATGTTGATAATTGGTCAATGTCTGCTGTAAAGTCTGTTGTTGCTTAAGAAGAGGTAGTGCTTGTTTTTGAATAGTTAACTGCTGCCACTGTTGCTGTTGCATTTTTTGCGTACCATATAGCTGCTCTAACTTTTGCTCAAGTAATTGTAATTGCTGTAATTTGTCCTCAAATGTTTGAATCTTCCCTTGTTCCTGTTTAATCGTTCGTTCAAGCTGCTTTAATTGCTCAATCTTTTGATTAATCAATGGCACTTTACCTGTCCTTTTAAACAACTCGCTAGC
The DNA here is from genome assembly GCF_043359455.1 of Lysinibacillus sp. PWR01. Taxonomy (NCBI): domain Bacteria; kingdom Bacillati; phylum Bacillota; class Bacilli; order Caryophanales; family Bacillaceae; genus Lysinibacillus; species Lysinibacillus sp. PWR01. The sequence continues at coordinate 38,492 of NZ_JBHERJ010000049.1, forward strand.
CTCTTTATCCATTTTCTTTTCAAGGGTGGATAAATGCTGAATACCTGTTGTACCTGAGGCAAGTAGCAAATGGGTTAGCTCCTCCTCAGACATTTTTTCAATACCTTGTAGCTCATGCAATGAAAAAGAAAAGATGGATTCGAAGGAAGCCCTAGAATAACCATATAAAAGCTTTACTAACAACTCCTCATGCCCCGTTGTACCATCCTCAAAATAGACAGTAACATCACCAGTAGCCTTTCCTTTCACACGTTCAATTGTGCATTGGCCATAAATTGGGTGCAAAATTGTCAGCTGACCCCCATATTTCGTCGAAACTTTCGGCTCATATTTGCGCTGTGTCTGCTGCCTTGTAGGAAAACCAAAAAGCATTTGTAGTATAAACTGCTGAATCGTCGTTTTTCCTGCTTCATTTAATCCATAAAAAATAGTGACGCCATCACTTAAGGAGATGGAGATATTTTCATGCTTACCAAAGCCATATATTTGGATTTTCTGTATTGTCAGCATGTAATCACGCCCTTTGAATTTCTTCTGCTAATAATGTTTGTGCACGATGCGTTAAGTTCTCAATATCCTTTTCACTTAGTGGCTCTATCAGCCTAGCACCACCGGCATATTGGTACAAATCTTTTAGAATATCCTTCCATTCATTACTGTCCCACTGCTCCATTAAGCTCACAACGGATTGAGTTGTTGCTGTATGCTCATAAAATCTTGCTGCCTTTTGCAACACAATTTTTTGTACCCAACACATTGGCTCAATGCCTTCCTCAGCCTCTCGAATAGTCTCTAACCAAGCATCTACTGTTGCATGCTCAAATAAAGCTTCCGTTTGCTCATCAATATGTTGCAAATGAAGCTCTACTACCGATGCGCCATACTTCTTCCTATTTGCTGTAATCGCTTCTGCACATCTCTTCAGTAATTCATTGGCATGCACCACACTCGAACAGTCCACCTCTATCGTGCTATAAACGACAGCAGAAGTAGAGATAAAACCAAGTTCAGTTGATGTTTTGGATAACGTCACATCATAAAAACCTTTCATTCCTTGTTCTTTGCGATGTCGACTTTGAATATTGCCTGGATAAACAATGGCTGGGTTTTGATGTAAAAGCTGTCGTTTATGAATATGGCCTAACGCCCAATAATGATAGTTCTTTTCAAGTAACTGCTGTTTTGTAAAAGGGGCATACACATCATGTGTCGTATTGCCTGCCTCACTGCCATGTAGCATACCAATATGAATGGCTTGCTGATCCTGAGCAGTTGGATAGCTTTCAATAACGGACTCCTTTAAATGACGTTCAGGATAACTAAAACCATATATATTCACTTGCTGACCACGTATTTTTAATTGAACCACACTCGTCTCAGCTGGTAATTCATAGACATTACTTGGTAAAGCAAAACGTGTCCAAGTGCCATTTAAATGATCATGATTTCCGTAGCTCACAATCACAGGGATATTGTGTTGAAAAAGCTTTTCCATTGCATCTTGAAATCTTCGTTGTGCTTGCAAGCTACGATTTTCACCATCATAAATATCTCCAACAATTAGTAAAAAATCAGGTTTTTCCTGAATCGCTTTATGGATAATTTTATCGAATGCTTCAAAAGTGCTTGACCGAATTTTCTTTAAAATGTGTTCGGGTAGTCCAAATAAGCCCTTAAATGGACTATCTAAATGTAAATCTGCCATATGGAAAAAACGAATTGCTGACATCCAATCACCTCAAATAGTAGATAATTCTCTCTTTCGTACAAACCAAAGTAATAATATGTTGACTAATCGAAACCGAATATTTGTTCTATTTTATCATAATTCCTGTTTGATGAAAAATGCTATTACGGAAAAAAACAACATTGCCTTACTTTTTCCACAATTTTCGTAATTTATCAAAAAATTCACTAGTTTTACCGTGAAGTTTATAAATCTTCTATGTATAATAGAAATATATTCAAGTAAAAGGGTGGGGTCTGTATGGAGAATTATCGTTTTACAGCTTTTGAAAAAACAGGGGAAACATTGTTTGATGAAACTTGGACTTTTGAAAATGATGAGGCTGCTAAACTAAATGGACAACAACAAATTGAGGAAAAAGGTGTTGCCGATAAAACGCATCGTCTAGTAAACGCTTCGGGTAAATTAATTTTATTCCATGTTTAGTGGCTAATAAAAGGCACGTAGTCAATTATTTGCTACGCGCCTTTTATTATTTTTATTTCCCTACAAAGACAGGCATTCTTTTCTCTACGAATGCATGAATGCCCTCAACATGATCTGTTGTTTTACGCATTGCAGACTGGCCCTCAGCCTCTAATGCTAAGATATTTTCTAGCTGTGGCATATTTTGTGCATGCAGAATTTTTTTCGTCGTAATCATGGAAGAGATAGGGGATGCAAGCATTTTCCCAACAAGCTGATCTGCCATTGCAAATACAGTGCCCTCTGGTGCAATATAATCAATTAACCCTACATCTAATGCTTCATTTGCTGTTAATACCTTCCCTTCCCATATCATTTGTTTCGCTTTAACCGTTCCTACACGTTCCTTCATGAAGAAATGACCGCCACCATCTGGAATGAGTCCTATTCCAATGAAATTCATAGCAAGTTTACTATTTTCACAGGCTACAACAATATCTGCCCCTAGTGTTAAACTAAATCCTAAACCTGCTGATGCACCATGAACTGCTGCAATCACAATCATCGGTAGCTGATAATATGCCTTCACGATACGTGTCAGATAAACCATTGCCTCATCAATATTCAGCGGTTTGCTTTCATCTAGCATTGCTTTTATATCGCCACCCGCAGAAAAGACCTTTCCTTCTCCCCGAATAACAAGCACCTGAATATCTCGTTCCTGTTGTAGAGCCTCAAAGCATTCTGCAAGTTCACGCATCATGACATCATCCATAGCATTCATCGCCTGTGGACGATTCAACGTTAACGTTGCACGACGTTCTAACTTCTCTAAAGTAATCGTTGAAAATTCCATCTCTATAACCCCCAATTATGAATAGTCATTCACTATGTATAATTCGTGTTTTTCTTGAAAACTCCTTCTACGCTAAGCAAAATTGCTCTTGTTATGCTATATTAAAGGACGAATATCGACATAAAGGTGGTAACGTATTTTGACACAAAAAGACTATCGTGTATTACTTTATTATAAATATATTACGATTGAAGACCCTGAAGCTTTTGCAGAAGAACATTTAGCATTGTGTAAAGAAATTGGGCTTCTTGGTCGCATTTTAGTAGGCTACGAAGGTATTAACGGAACTGTATCAGGTAACATTGAGCAAACAGATGCTTACATGAACCATATGAAGGCTGATGCTCGTTTTAATGATATTATGTGGAAAATTGATGAGGTTGAAGGGCATACCTTTAGAAAAATGCATGTACGTCCTCGTCAGGAAATTGTTCACCTAGGTTTAGAACAGGATATCAATCCGTTAGAAATCACAGGTGATTATTTAACACCTAAAGAATTTATGGAACAAATGCAAGAAGATAACACAGTGATTATCGATGCCCGTAATGACTATGAATATGATCTCGGTCATTTCAGAGGTGCTGTACGACCTGATATCGAAACATTCCGTGACCTCCCTGCTTGGATGGAGGCACATAAAGAAGATTTTGCAGATAAAAAAATCTTAACTTATTGTACAGGTGGTATTCGTTGCGAAAAATTCTCTGGTTGGCTAAAACGTGAGGGCTATGGTAAGAGCGTAGGTCAATTACATGGCGGTATTGCTACATATGCGAAAGATCCTGAAGTAAAAGGCCAATTATGGGATGGTCAAATGTTTGTTTTTGACCGTCGTCGAAGTGTACCGATTAATCAGGTGGAGCATGTCATTGTTGGGAAGGATTATTTCACAGGGGAACCTTCTGAACGATATACAAACTGTGCAAACCCAGAGTGTCATAAATTAATGCTGTGTGAAGAAAAACATGAGGCATTTTACATGCGTAGCTGTTCAGATGATTGTCGTCGTGCAGAACGCAATTTCTTCGTGGAGGAAAACGGTTGGACAAAGGAACAAGTTGAAGAGCAAATTGCTAAAATTGCAGAGGTCCAACAATCAAGTTGTTAATACTTGGAGAGATAATGCATTGTTAGAAGTTGGTTTCTCTGTAGTTTGAGCAAATGAGATTTCTAATCCATTCAATAATTTGAGCTAAGTGATCATTGCTGATGGATTTCCGCTCCAAAATATGACCTAAGCGCTCATTTCTAGTGGATTTCCGCTCCATATCGTGAACTAAGTGCTCATTTCAGAGCGATTGCCGCTCAAAAACTTCAGCATAGTGATCCTACCTCAGCATGATCAACCCATTCAAAAAGAGCATCGTTCATCAAGACGATGCTCTTACTCGTATAAAGAAATACACTCTATTCTTGTGCTAAATAACGCCCTACCTGTCGTCCACTAAATAAACAGCCACCGACAAATGTCCCTTCTAAAGCGCGGTAGCCATGGACACCACCGCCACCGAAACCACTTACTTCACCAGCGGCAAATAAACCAGGTATTGGCTGACCGTCCATGCCCAATACAGCGCCATTTAAATTTGTTTGTAAGCCACCTAAAGTTTTCCTTGTTAGAATGTTTAAGCGAACGGCAATTAAAGGCCAATTTTTAGTATCTAAAATTTTATGGGGCTTGGCAACGCGTACCAATTTATCACCAATATAATTTCTTGCCCCATGAATGGCGTTTACCTGTAAATCCTTCGTAAACTTATTATCCATTTCACGATCTCTTGCCAAGATTTGCTCTTTAATTTTCATGAAATCAAGTAAGTCATTCCCAGCAAGCTTATTCATTCCATCTACGAGTTCTTTTAAATCATGTGCAATCACAAAATCCTCTCCATGATTTTTAAAAGCTTGGATAGGAGCAGGTGGACCTGGCAAAATGCGTTTTAGAACATCGCCAATGCTTTTGTTTGTTAAATCTGGGTTTTGCTCTGAGCCAGATAAAGCAAATTCTTTCTCAATAATTTTTTCCGTTAAAATAAACCAGGAATAGTCGTAACCTGTTTTTTGAATCGCCTCTAACGTACTGAGCGTATCGAACCCTGGAAAATTGGGTGCATGAAATCGATTCCCCTCTGCATCAAACCACAGGGAGGAAGGACCTGGCAATATCCGAATTCCGTGGTTGGGCCATATCGGGTCCCAATTTCTTAATCCCTCTGTGTAATGCCACATGCGATCACGATTTACAATACGTCCCCCAGCATGTTCCGTGATCTCTAGCATTCTTCCATCAACATAAGCCGGCACACCACATACCATATTTTTTGGAGGTGTCCCTAATCGAGCAGGCCAATTTTTTCTCACTAAATCAAAATTGGCCCCAATGCCACCACTTGCCACAATCACAGCTTTCGCTTCGTAGGAAAATTCTCCAATCCCTAATCTCGAACTTTTTTCACCTCGATTAATAAAGGTTTCAGCTAGTATAGTTCCGCTAATTCCTGTAATCTTTCCTTCTTGCTGCACAAATTCATCCACACGATGTCTTGACTTGAAGTCAATAAACCCTTCTTTCATCGCCTGTTTTACTTTATCTACAAATGGCTTTACAATGCCAGGTCCTGTTCCCCAGACAATGTGAAACCTTGGTACTGAATTGCCATGACCTCCTGCTAACGAACCTCCCCGCTCTGCCCATCCAACAACAGGGAAAAACTTTATACCCTTTGACTTTAACCAGTCGTATTTTTCCCCTGCAGCAAAATCGACATAGGCTCTTGCCCATTTATATGCCCAAGAATCCTCATCATCTAAACGATCAAAGCCTGCAGTTCCTTGCCAATCTTGCCATGCAAGTTCCTTACTATCTTTAATCCCAAGCCTTCGTTGCTCTGGAGAATTTACTAAAAATATTCCACCGAAAGACCAATATGCCTGTCCCCCGATTGAATTTTCAGGCTCTTGATCTACTAAAAGAACTTTTTTCTTTGCATCGATTAATTCACAAGCTGCGACTAATCCTGCAAGTCCTGCACCAACTATTGCAACATCGTACTTCATTCTTACACCCCCAAATCAATCATCCTTAACTAACATTCTTCTCTCACAGTCTGTTTACCTTCTACCATTCATATTTTTGTCTAAAATGTGACAAACAAAAACGTTCGCTTTCTTGGAACAAAACCATCGGCAATTAGCATAAATCCTCTATTTTATTCCATTTAATTCCCATATATTTTTTTATTCTAAAACTGCACAGAAACCTGATACTATCGGACTTTTCAAATATCGTTAGCGCTTTCATTGTATCCTCCAAAAAGACGAACAATAAAATGATAAAACATATAAAACGTTCGTTTTTAGTTATTTTTCAGACTTTTGAAGTCACTATTTTTAAAGTTTTTAAGAAATATCGTTGACAAAGGTGAACAATAGGGATTATGATGTTAACAAATTTAATCACACAAAATATAACGACGGAGACACACTAGTCGCAAGAAAATCCAAAGAGAGCTGATGGTTGGTGCAAATCAGTGATTTCTACGATAATAGTTCCACTCCTGAATAGATAGGCCGAACAACTTTAAAGTAAGCTTATCCGTCCCATGCACGTTACGCATATAGCTAAGACTGCCAGAATAAATTTTCCAGCAGTGATTAAGGGTGGTACCGCGAACCAATGTTTATTCAGCCTTTCGCCCCTTACAACACAATAACTGTGTTTGTAAGGCGTGGAAGGCTTTTTATATTGTTTTCGATTTAGAAAGGAGATTGTTTGCATGCTGTAAGATGTTCGAATTTTACAAATTTCAGACTGTCGTAGAAAAAGCCACAACCTACCAATAATGAGGAAAAAGGAGCTAATTATAATGACTATTGCAACAAAAACAAGAACTATTAACGTATTTATCGCTGATCCACTAAGTGAGGATGGTATTTTCCCATTACGCCAGGAACAAGATTTAGATTTAAACATTATTGTAGACACAGGACTAGCACCAGAAGAATTAATCGCTAAAATCGCAGATGTAGATGTATTACTTGTTCGTTCTCAAACAACGGTAACACGTGAAGTGATTGAAGCAGCTAAAAGCTTAAAATTAATTGGTCGTGCTGGTGTTGGTGTCGATAATATTGACCTAGCTGCTGCTACTGAACATGGCATTATCGTGGTCAACGCACCAGATGGTAATACAAACTCAGCTGCCGAGCATACAATTGCGATGATGACTTCACTTGCCCGTCATATTCCACAAGCTTTTAATACATTAAAGAATGGAAAATGGGATCGCAAATCTTATGTTGGCGTGGAGCTAAAAAATAAAACTTTAGGTGTTGTAGGTTTTGGTCGAATCGGTGTTGAAGTAGCTTATCGTGCAAAAGGTCAACGTATGAACGTTATGGCTTACGATCCTTTCCTAACAGATGAGCGTGCAAAAGAATTAGGTGTAACAAAAGCGACAGTTGAAGAAATTTGTGCAGCTGCAGATTTCATTACAGTTCATACACCACTTCTACCTGAAACTCGCAATCTTATTAATAAAGATAAATTTGCGATGATGAAAGATGGCGTACGTATTATTAACTGTGCACGTGGCGGTATCATCAATGAAGACGATTTATATGATGCAATTGTAGCAGGAAAAGTAGCTGGAGCAGCTCTTGATGTATTTGTTTCTGAACCAGCAACAGATCATAAGCTACTGACTTTGCCACAGGTGATCGCAACGCCTCACTTAGGAGCATCTACAATCGAGGCACAAGAATCTGTAGCGGTTGACGTATCAAATGACATCATTAAATTTTACAAAACAGGTACTGTAACAAATCCAGTGAACATGCCATCTATACCAAAAGAGCTTCTTGCACAAGTTGAGCCTTTCTTTGAACTAGCGGAAAAGCTTGGTTCATTCCTATCACAAGTAACAACAGAGCCGGTCAAAGAAATCAACCTATCTTATGCTGGCGAAGTAGCAAACTATGATGTTCGTCCATTAACTTCAAATGCGTTAAAAGGTTTACTGTCTAAAAATCACGGTAATCATGTCAATGATGTTAATGCTCGTTACTTATCTGAAAGTATCGGTATGAAAATTAATGAGCACAAAACAACAACAGCAAAAGGCTTTACAAGCTTAATTACGATTGAAATTATTACTGCTAACGAAACGCATACTGTGGCGGGTACACTATTAAACGGTTTAGGTGCACGTATTGTAAAAGTAGAGGACTATGTTGTTGACGTCATTCCACAAGGCCACCTTCTTTACATTAAAAATACGGACAAACCAGGTGCAATTGGCCGTGTAGCAACAAAGCTTGCAGAAAAAGAAATCAATATCGCGACAATGCAGGTTGGTCGTGCACAGGTTGGTGGTACAGCGGTTATGATGCTAACGGTTGACAATGTTGTAACAGAAGAAGATTTAGTTTTTGTGGCACAGCTTGAAAACATTGATGAGGTAAAAGCCATTAACCTATAATGAATAATAACAAGAAGCAGGGAGTCTCTACTCTCTGCTTTTTATATTGGTAAAATGATACTTTTCTAAGGGTTCTTCGTCTTTAAAGAAAAGGAGGTGTTCAGCTTGAAAATAGAAGAAATATTTTACTTACATAATCACACCATTTTTAAATACTTATATTACTTACTAAATGATGAAAAATTAGCGGAGGATTATACACAGGAAACCTTTGTCCGTTATTTGAAACATCACCAAACAATAAAAGAAGGAGCCGATCTCGCTTGGTTGCGGTGCACTGCACGGAACCTTGCCTATGATCATTATCGTCGAAAAAAGATTATTCAGTTTGTCCCTTTTTTACAACAGCATGAAGAACAAGCGTCACCTTCTCCTCATCAATGGCTGATGCAACAAGAAGATGCCAAGATACTATATCTTGCTATTCGTAAACTAAAAATCACCTATCGTGATGTGATCATTCTGCGCAAAATAGAGGGACTATCCATCGAGGAAACCTGCACTATTCTTGGCTGGAATGAGGGAAAAGTAAAAAACACATTAAAACGAGCACTCGTCGCATTAAAAAAACAGTTAGGAGGTGAGATGGATGAAGAATGATAAAAAGACATGGCAATACTTAGATGATTTAATGTTATCGGATCAGCAGCAAAAAAAATTATTACGCAATATGACAGAGCCCTCAGTAATTAGTAAACAAACGACTAAAAATAGATGGAAAATCCCTTCTGTGTCAGTGCTATTTATAGTAGTTCTTTCTATATTACTATTATCTTTTGTTCAAAGTTCTACTAATTCTCCAACAACAATGGATTCCTCCAAAGCAATCCAACGAATCTATTTAAAGGAGAATATGAACAAGGAAACCTTTATAGCACAGGATTCTTGCCTGTATGTTCCTCAGCAATGCTATGCTCATTCAAAGGCTATCACACAGCTACAACAAAATTGGGACAACGCTTCTCCTGTAACAATATCCGCTAGTCAGTGGAAAAGTGGTACTATCTATGATATTTTGGTTCTCTATAATGACCGTACACAAGAGAAATGGAAGGTACTCAATAACAAGATTTTCTTCAATGTTGAAACTAAGCAAGCCTTTGTGATTGAAGAGTCATTTGACTCACTACGCTATTTTTATGATGAGGAGCGGTCGACGAAACTTATTATTGGGAACAGTTTCATCCTACTTATGCATTTCATCCTATGGATTGCTAAAAAAAGAATGCCTCATACAGAACGTCGCTTTTTCGCTGCGACAGTTGAGCATGCTATTGCCAATGCCATCATGCTCGTGTTGTTTGGAGGTATTTCATTTGGTATCTATCTTGTACACCATACTATTCATGCAGTAATTATTTATGGCCTTTTCTCACTCTACTCCTTTATGCAAATCTATTATCGTAAAAAGGCTGGTGAACCTCAGGGTTACTTAATAGCTAGCGCTCTTGTCCAGCTTTGTATAGCTATAGCTTTTACATGTTTATATCTTGGACTGAATGTCTATTTTTAACAAAAAAATGTACTGACTCCATGAGGGATCAGTACATTTTTATATTATAGCTTATTTACAAGCTCCAACAATGCTGTCAAAGAGTCTACCTCATAGGTAGGTGTCACAGCACCATTGGCGATATTGTTTTCACGATTAATCCATACATTGCGCATTCCGACACGAGATGAACCTAAAATATCAGTATTAAGATTGTCACCAACCATAATTGCCTCGTCAGCTGTAATGCCTGCTTTCTCCATCACATACTCAAAAATAGATGCGTCCGGCTTACCTTTACCAAAGTCTCCTGAAATAATAATATGATCAAAATATGGTGCAATTTCTGGTGTAATTTCTAGCTTTAAATTTTGCAAACTTGGTGCGCCATTTGTTAGCAATACAAGCTGATATTTTCCTTTTAATTCATCTAACACTGCAAAAGTATCTTCGTATAAAAACGGCGCTACTTTACGCTCGGCTACAAAGCGCTCTCCTAGCTCTGCTCCAAACGCTGTATCCTCAATACCAAGAGCAGCTAACCCTTTTGTCCAGGCCGCTGCACGATAACTAGGAACAATTTCTTTCATTTTTTGGAAGGAATCCGTCGAGTCGTCAAACGTTCCCCAAAGCCCTTCAAATGGATTGATACCAATTAAAACCGTATAATCATATGTTTCATACCCTTCATACAAAGCACGTGCCTCTCGGCGAACAGCTTCCTCTAACTCAGCAGGATTCACATTATGTACTGTTGCTGCATAGTCACATGTTTTTTCAAATGCTGTTTTGACCGATTTTTTATCCCATAGTAGTGTATCATCTAAATCAAAAATAATTGTATTTATCGACATTTTGTCCGCTCCTAGCTCCCGATTAATACTACTATTTTAGCATATTTTCAAAATATTTAGGATAACAAATTATGTACAATTCCTCTATCTAAAAACAAGCTGTGCGTCAAATCTTCACAGCTTGTCATCTATTAATTATGTTTATTACGCAAACGGTTCATTAAACTTTGAATGTCTGCTCTTTTTTGTTGTGTTTCATCTTGTAAAATTTCAATATAGTAAATGCCATCTTTTTCTTCTATCAGAACACGATCACCTACTCGCACTGGCTTGTTCATGGCTGACTGTGAAATAATGAGTTGTTCCTCTTCCTCTGGAAACTTTAAGAAAACCGCATAGCCATCTTCAATACGGTCTAATGTGTATTTATTCGAGCTCACTGACAAGTTCCCCTTTCTCATTGCGTAATTGCGCAGCATCTCCATCATTTAACCAAATCTGTTTAGTTGTCCATTTCAAATAATTTTGCCCTTCTCGCGCATTGGTTCCACTAGTAATATATATTGTTTTCCCTGGCTGTAAAGAAAGATTAGGGAAATTAAAAACTTGATGTCCTTCAATTGAAATAAGCTGCCAATCTTTTAAAGATACCGCTTGTTGTCCACTATTTTTAATACCTACAATTTCAGTGACTAGATCCTTGCTAACGATCTCAATAGCTATTGGCGGTGCCTCTACTTTAGATGGTTTTGTGCCAGTTTCTACTTTAGAAGTTTCCTTCCCATTCACCGCATAGTTTACCCCATCTGTGGATACCGTAATCGTTCCTAAATCCGCTGTGGCATAGATTTTACTACCAATAGCCTGCAAACGATCTACTACTTCTGTATGTGGATGACCATATTTATTATCTTCTCCATAACTTAATATCGTGACTTCTGGTTTTACAGCCCGAACGAACTCCTCTGAGCTGCTTGTGTTAGAGCCGTGGTGTCCTGCTTTTAAAACCGTTGCTGTCACATCATACTGCAGCATGTCCTTTTCTAATGCTACTCCAGCATCTCCCGTCAATAAAAAGGAGACATTGCCATAAGTCATTTTTAAGACAATGGAGGCATCATTATTATCTGTAGCCTGTTCATTCGCATTTAATACTTTCACATTCACTTCCTTATCAAATTCAATCTCATCACCAGTTTTCGGTACATGATAAGGAATATTTTTTTCATCAATGCGTGTTAGCATTTCTTCAAAGGTTTGCGATGTATGTACTTTTCCTGAATCATAAAATTGCTCAATCGGCATGGTATCTAATACAGGAATAATGCCTCCGATATGATCAGCATCTGGGTGTGTCGCCACTACTATATCGAGCTTATTTATCCCAAGTTCTTTTAAATAAGAAACAATCTGTTGTCCTGCGCCCTTCACTCCTCCATCTACAAGCATTGTTTTACCATTCGGTGATTCAATCAGTATAGAATCCCCCTGACCCACATCAATAAAATGAACCTGCATTTCATGACCAGCTGTTACAGGAATTTTCTCTGTCTTGACTACCTCGGTACAGCCAGCTAATAAAAAAATACAAAGGAGTAATACTATTATTTTTTTCATCTACTAACTTCCTTTCTATTTTCCTATTATACAAAAAGAGAGCTACCCATGGGCTGCTCTCCTTTTACTTTAAACAAATATCCACCATAAAATCATCGTAATAATAATAGTCACAAGACCCTGTAATAATGTGGCCACTGTTTGCGCTCTATAGGCTTGCGTCACTTCCATACCACTATACTGTGTAATCACCCAGAAGAAGCTATCATTCACATGGCTAACGGTCATTGCTCCTGCACCTATTGCCATCACCACTAATGCTAATGGTACCGCTCCCTCAATTCCAAGTGTCACAAGCATAGGGGCTACTAAAGTAGATGTAATCACAAGAGCTGTTGTGGAAGAACCTTGGGCTGTTTTCAATGCTGCTGCTACTATAAACGGCACGAGAAGGAATAACGTACCTGAGGCAAACAACCCTAAATCCATTTCCTGAAGCATTTCTCCAACACCAGCGTTTTTAATAACAGTACCAAATGAACCACCAGCCCCTGTAATAAGTAAAATAGGTGCCGCTTCTTTTAAGCTTTCGCCAATCCAACCTGTTAATGTCGTTTCACTGATTTCCGGCAATAATAAAAATGCAGATGCTACACCTAAAAATAAAGCTACTGTTGGAGAACCTAAAAATTTAAAGATTGTATTGAAAGTGGATTCCGTATCACCAACTAATGCTGCTATAGAACCAAGACCGATTAACACAATCGGCAGAACGATTGGTAAAAACGCTTTAAATGTTGAGGGCATTTTACCAAAGGATTTAATGACTTCCTCATAATCTAATGCCTCTACCTCATCTTCAGGTACTCGAATTTTTGTCGCTACTTTCACTGACCAGAGATAACCTACAAATGTCGCTGGTATCGCTACTAGTAAACCAATAACAATGACTGTTCCTAAATAATCCGCTGCGCCAATATTTCCTGCTGCTGCAATAGGCCCTGGAGTTGGTGGTACTAATACATGCGTCGCAAATAAGCCCGTTGCTAAAGCTACTGCCATGGATGCAATCGTGACATTTGCTCGCTTTGCCAATGATTTTTGCAAGCTAGATAAAATAATAAAGCCTGAATCACAAAATACTGGTATGGAAACGATATAACCGATTAAAGACATCGCTAATTGCGGACGTTTAGGTCCTACAATGCGTAACACTACTTCTGCCATACGATAAGCAGCACCTGATTTTTCTAATATTAAACCTATGATGGTACCAGCGATAATGACTAAACCAATACTTGTCATCAAGCCTCCAAATCCAGTATTAATGCTTTCCACAACGGTCAATAATGGCATACCTGAAGCAATCCCAACAAAGAAAGCACTAATTAATAAAGCTAAAAACGGATGAAGCTTCAACTTAGCCGTTCCCAAAACAACAAATAATACCCCTATTAAAATAATGATGAACAACATCTAGTCATCCCCCTTTTGTATGTAACGCTCAATCATTCTTTTTGTTTTTAAGCGAATATAGTGAGCAGGTTCTTGCATTGCCTGTTGTACATTAATCTCCTCATCTACCAATGACTCAACAATAGTAAAATACGTTTGCAATGCTGCATTCGCTTTTTCATCGATTCCTCCAGATAACAGCATTGCCTCTACATTCGCTTGCTTAGCAGCCTTCGCTACACCCAATGGTGCCTTACCATGTAATGTTTGGAGATCGGATTTTCCCTCACCCGTTATCACTAACTGTGCTTCTGCTAAATGAGCATGTAGCTGTACAGCATCCAGCACAATATCAATTCCAGCATGAAAGGTTCCTTTTAAAAATGCGATTAATGCGCCGCCCATTCCCCCAGCGGCTCCTGCACCTTTAAAGTCATGTAATCGAATAGAAAATTCGGTTTCAACAATATCTGCAAAATGCTTTAAACAGCGATCAAATTCGGCAATCTGATGTTTTTGAACACCTTTTTGCGGGCCAAAAATAGCAGTTGCCCCTTGTTCACCAATGAGCGGATTATCAACATCACAAGCTATCGTAAATGTTGCCTCTGCTAATCTAGCATCTAACAGACTACTATCTATAGCATCTAATTTCATGAGGTTAGAAACACCAGCCTCAAGCTCTAACCCCTCCGCTGTTATTAAACGCACACCTAATGCTTGTAACATGCCAATACCCGCATCATTTGTAGCACTTCCGCCAATGCCAATAATAAATTTTCTAAAGCCTTGATCGAGTGCGGCTTTAATTAATTGTCCTGTGCCATAAGATGTAGCAAGTTCAGGGTTTTTCTCATTTTCTTGTAACAACATTATCCCGGATGCTTGAGCCATTTCTATCACACATGTTACTTGATCGCCCAATACACCATATTGGGCCTGGATAGCTCTTCCCAATGGATCAAGCACAGTTACGGAAAAATATTGACCATTTGTAGAGGCGATAAGTGATTGCAATGTGCCTTCTCCACCATCTGCAACTGGTAATATAATGGTTTCAATCGATTGATTTGCATCCAGAATTCCTTTCTGCATTGCTTTTGCTACTTCAACTGCTGACAGAGTACCCTTGTAGGAATCTGGACTAATTATGACTTTCATGTTCTACCTCCACTTATGTCGTCCATTGATATTTACGTAAATTTTCATATCCCCATGTTAAGCGCTTACAATTTATTATAATGACAATAAATTCAGAAAACATTATAATAGGTGTACAATTTAACTGTCATATAACAGGCTGTTTTTTATGCGGGGTGTATAAACATGTTGACAAAAAAGTTAGCAGAAGAAATTGTCCATCAAACGATGCTGCGTTTGCGGCACAATATTAATGTCATTAGCCCAAGTGGAGTCATTTTAGCTTCCGGAGATAAAATGAGGGTGGAAAATATTCATGAAGGTGCGCTTTATGTAGCACAAACAAAAAAGACTTTAATTATTAACGAAGAGAATATAGCGCTGTTTCCGAATACAAAACCAGGCATTAATATGCCTATTATGTATCAGGATGAGGTCGTAGGTGTTATTGGTATAACAGGAGAGTCGGAGGAGATGCTTGAAATTGCTAATCTCGTGCAACTCACAACAGAGATGATGACCCATCAAGCAATTGTTGAATCTAAAAGCGAATGGCAACGAAAGAATAACGATTACATATTTGAAGCACTCGTTCATGGGAGTAAGCTAGAAGGAACCTTAAATGAACGAATTCAAAAATTACCCTTTGCCCTAGCGGCACCCTTTCAAGTGATTTTAGTAAGCTTAAGTGAAGCATCTTACGTAGAAAATACGATTCCGTTCTTTTTTGAGGATTTATTTTACAAGCAGCCTATTCTTGCAGGTCATAGCCAATTACAGGAATACTATATCCTGCTAACAAATTGTGAGGAGCAAAATTGCCGTCCCATTATAAAAGCACTTCGCAAGCAGAAGCAGAGACTACCCTCCCTTCAAATTGGTGTAGGGCCCGTGGTACAGCAATTATCCCAGCTTCCCTATAGCTACCAGGGTGCCAGAACAGCTCTAAAATTTTCTGCAATCCATAATGAATTGACTTTTTTTGAAGATGTCGAGTTATTTTCCCTTTTTAAACCTCGTGAATCGGAGGAAGTACAAGCATTCTACCGTCGTATACTCAAAAATTTGGACGCTAAACAATTAGAAACATTACAATCATTTTTTGACTGTAATTTACAGCTAAAGCTTTGTGCACAACAATTGAATATTCATCGGCATACACTTACTTATCGTTTAAATAAAATAAGAGAATTAACAGGCTATGATCCGCAATATTTTGAGGATGCTGTTCTGCTAAAAATGGCCTGTACATTACGAGCACTACAAACAATGAAGGCAATCTGAACAAATCAGATTGCCTTCATCTTACTCGTTATATAATTCATTTAAAAACTCGATTTTTTTCCCAATAGCCTCTTCAAAGGTCATGATATAGGCGGCAGGATCTTTCGGATTATGGAATTGTGTAATTCTTCCTGTTTCGGGATGCACAAATTTTGAAGATGCCCCACAGCCAATTCCTAAGATTGTCTGCACCTCTTCCATAATAACGATATTATAAATACTTTCTTCTCCCGCTTTACTATAGCCGACATTTTCTAAATTACCTAATATATTTTTTTGGCGATATAAATAGTATGGAACATAGTCATTTTCTTTTGTCCAAATCTGTGCCATTTCCATCATTTCAGCAACCGTATCACGATCGGCTACTTTGTATTTATCCTTATTGCGTGTCATCTCTGACGCACGTTTAAATGATAGTGTATGAACAGTTAATGACTCTGGCTGCATCTTTGCCGATTCCTCTAATGAATGTTGGAATTCCTCGATTCCTTCATTCGGTAGCCCAATAATGAGATCCATATTGATATTGTTCATACCTGATTCTCTTGCAAGCCAAAACTTATCAATGGTTTCCTGAACCGTATGATGACGACCAATGGCTTTTAATGTTTCGTCTGTATAAGATTGTGGATTTACACTAATACGATCAATTCCCCACTTTTTAAGTACTTCTAATTTTTCAGGTGTGATTGTATCCGGTCTTCCTGCTTCAACTGTAACCTCTCGAATGGTTTCAGGGTTAGGGAATGATTCATACATCGTTTGATATAAGGCGTCCATTTCATCGGCCTCAATTGAAGTTGGTGTACCACCACCCCAATAAATGGAGGTAATTTTCATTTGATTGTCCTTCAGCCATTTGCCCATTTCACGTAGTTCAATATGCAAGCCATCTAAAAAAGTTGTAACACGCCCTTGCTTACGATTGCTACCAATCGCATAGGCTGGGAAAGTGCAATATGCACATTTGGTAGGACAGAATGGAATACCGATATAAACACTGATCTCTTGTCCAATCGCATCAAGATCAGGAATGGTTACTAGTTGTCGGTCCACAATTTCCTTTAATAGTGCCACTTTGTCCTTTGATAAGCGGAAATCTCGAATTAATAGATCAGCAATTTCCTGCTCACTTTTACCTTCTTTTCTAAATTTATGATATAGCTTTGTCGGGCGTACACCTGTTAAAATCCCCCATTGTTGATGCACCCCAGTATGTTGTTCAAGAACATCTAAAAATACGTGTGACAATGCACGTTTTATACGAATATTTAGCTCACGACCTGTTGCTGGTGTTTCATATTGAATACGATATTCATTTGTATATTGCTGACCATCTACAATTAAGACTGCTTTTGTAGAAATGGAAAAATCATCTCCAGTCTGATAGTCAAATGAAGCGGACATATCTGCTCCCTTTGGTTCAACCTTCAACTTGGAATCCTCAAAAAATAAATTCGCAATATGATTTAATACGCGAATCCAATCTTCAGGATATTTTTGATCTATGTGAATAATTTTCATTTCGTTTCGCTCTCTTCTTTTATATATTGCAGATTTAAGTTTAACAAATTTCTATGACTTTAAGCAAAATAACAATTAGAATCTCTTAAATGACAGAATATTCAGTTTAAATGTAGACAAACTATTTTTTTGTCATTATAATTTTCAGAAAAGGTGGTGTCGAGAATGTTTATTTTAAAAAATGGCAACTATACCTCTGTTTCGAGCTTTATACATCAAGTAGAAGTAGCATTCCACCATTTTGATTTAGAGCGATGTGACGAAAAAACATTATACGTCACGGTAAAACTTAAATACGGCACACATAAAGTACTTTGTGATTTTATTTACATTGTTGACCAACAAGAAATCTATGGTGCTATTTCAATTAACAAGCATTATGAAAAAACAAGGGTATTTATTCAACAGCACTTCCAGCAATTTTTATTGTATTCAGATGAAATGCTATTAGCCAAAAGCTTTATGAATACAGTATCCTTTAAACAATGTCTTCAGCAATTTGCGAAAAAGTACCCAACCTATATTTACTCAAAAAGCCATTACACGCTAGCAATGGCTGAATAACTACAAATAAAAATAGTATGCCAAGCATTGTTGGCATACTATTTTCTCAATTATTTTAAATATTCATCCACAAATTCAATAGGTACATATGTCTTTGTATCTTTCAAGGTCAGTGCAACTGTTAGTGTAAGTAATGCCTTATTATAGCCAAATGTTTTTTCTCCGCGAGTAATTGTGTAAGACATATTGCCCTTTGAAAGAATAGCCCCTTTATCTGTAGAGTCCACTTTGAAGCCAAGTTTTTCAGCGATCACGCGTAATGGCACCATTTTTGTACCAGCTACTTCGTAAGAATCCGATGCGATAATATTATCAATTTCTTCATTTACTGGATTCACCGTAGTTGCGGGATAATCGTCCAGTACAATCACTTTAGATGGTGTTGTTTGTGCTGGAATACTTTTAGTAGAGGCTGTATAGAAAACAACAAGGTGCTTCTCTGCTAAATCTTTAGCCTCTACCTTTTCACCTTTTACATCCAATAGCTCTGTATCTTTACCAATATTTAATTTTAAAATATCATACGTATTTGTTAAATCTTCAAAGAAATAATCAACTTCTACAAAGCCAACTTCCTCTGATTCAACAATGACAACCTCAGGGTTGAATTGTGGTGGATAAATATATTTTTGAGGTTTGTTAGCAAATGTATAAGCTAATACTTTATCACCTTTTTGAAGCTCCACTTTCTTACCAGTATTGTCAAACACAAGTGTATCCTTAGTAATTTCTAATACATTTGTTTGCTCGCCTTCTTTTACTGTGTAGTATGTAATATTTTCCCCAACACGAACATCTTCCACAGTACCACGAGTATCATTGAAAATGTGTACAGGATCAATTTGTATTTGTGGTACCTCTGCTCCTGTAGAATGTTGCTCATTTGCTGAAGCTACCGGTACAAGGGCACTTCCAAATAATAATGCAGTCATAGCTGCAGGTGCTATTTTTTTCATGTTCATAAAATCTCTCCTTATTGTTTGGATTCATAGGAGTAGTAGCTTTAAAATGGAAAAAGTTTCAGTGTAAATAAGGATTTAATGAGAAAGAGGTGGCAGTATCTACTGTCACCTCTCCTTAGTGTTGAAAAACAAAACTGTCAATCGAAAGGTAGAAATGGATTTCCGTTGCAGGCTACTTGCTTTCCTGTGGGCGAGCGCCGAATCGCTTCCTACGCTACCGCTCCGTGCAGGGCTTCGCCTGTCTCGCTATCCCACGGGAGTCAAGTAGCCCTCCACTTCAACCCACTGACTTTTTAGCAAAG
>NZ_JBHERJ010000004.1:0-63594 GCF_043359455.1 Lysinibacillus sp. PWR01
AAAATCTGCCTTAATGGCAGATTTTTTTATAAGAAATATTACGCTTCCGCATCTGGTGTAAAAGTACGAGTTGCCAGTTCGGCATCTAGCATAAAGATAGCGTTTGAGTCAGTTTCGATACGCTCGATTTTACGAATTAATGTATCGAATGTAGACTCTTCTTCCACTTGCTCGTCAATGAACCATTTTAAAAAGGCCATTGTCGCATGCTCACGTTCATCTAAAGCAATGTCTGATAAATTGTAAATACGACGAGTTACTTCTTTTTCGTGTGATAGAGCCGTTTTAAAGGCATCTAAAATGGATTCGAAATGATTGCCTGGGCTTTCAAAACCTTGGATTGTCGCACGATAGCCCATATCACTTAGGAAATTATAAAATTTCATGGCATGGAAGCGTTCTTCTTCTGCTTGTACTAAAAAGAAGTTAGCGAAGCCATCATAATCTTGATCAGTGCAATAGGCTGCCATTGCCATATAGGCATGCGCAGAGTAGAATTCAAAATTCATTTGTTCATTAAGAGCTGTGTGTAGTTTTTCAGATAACATAAAAGTTTTCCTCCTTTTGCAGTAAATGACTTCTTTACTAGTATACAGTGTAGAGGTAGTAACATACAAAAAATTTAATTTTCAAGGCAATTTATGCAAAATTTAATTGATATTCGTTCTCAATTAGAAAATTCCTTCTTTTTAATTTTCAAGGAAGCTAAAAAATATCGCCCCGATCGTAATCGAAGCGAATTTTTCATCATTATTGTGCTTGTTTCTTTTGATTTTTGACACCGATTAAGTAGCCACCTAATGCGATAGCAACTAAGACAATCCAGAAAATAGCTTTCCAAATAGTAGAGTGGGGGAATTCGTGTGGAATCACACCTAATTTTTCATGTGCTAATGTTAATACAGCTAATTTTACACCCACCCAGCCAACGATTAGGAAGGCAGCTGTTTCCAGTGAAGGGAATTTATCAAGAACTTTCACGAACCAACGAGCCGCGAATCGCATCATGATGACCCCAATAATACCACCTAAGAACATAACGGCGAATTGTCCTGCATTAATACCACCGATATCAAAATCGCCGATATGTGGTAGCGTTACAGCAATAGCAACCGCTGCTAGGATAGAATCTACAGCGAACGCGATATCAGCAAGTTCCACTTTTACAACCGTCATCCAGAAGCCAGATTGTTTTTTCGGCTCTTGGATTTCTTCGGAGTTTTGGGATGCTTTCCGTGAATCATAAATATGCTTTATAGACATAAACAATAGATAAGCTGCACCTATTGCTTGGATTTGCCAGAAATTAACGAGTGTTGTAATAAGGAATAATGCGGCGAAACGGAAAACAAATGCCCCCACTAATCCATATAATAAAGCTTTTTGTTGTTGTGCTTTTGGTAAATGCTTTACCATAACTGCCATTACGACTGCGTTGTCTGCTGCTAACAAACCTTCTAATACAATTAATACGACGAGTACCCATGCGTATTCTAAAATAATTGCCTCCAAATTTGTTTCCTCCTTTAATTAATGAACAGAAATGAATGATTGCTTCTAACATATTCTTCCCAATTTTAAGCAAAAGAAAAAGACCCCTGCCTAAAAAATAGGCAAAGGTCTTGCTAAGCAATTTACTGTTCGTTGCACAGAATGTATTCTGTGAGACAAATTATGCCATCACACCCGATGGTAAGAAACCATGTAATGACGAATGTGAATCAGATGCTTCGATCGCATCTGCTAGCTACTCCCCTTTGACAATAAAGTCAAAAGCTATTCAATTCTTACTAACATAATAGCATGCAATAAAATGAAAGTAAATAAAAATATACTGCTATGGAGAAAAAATACTTTTCCGTTACGATTGCACAAATGGTACTATTAAAAGATAGGCGAAATTTTTACAACTTAGAAAGGGGACAAACATGTATAGAAAATTTTTTTCCTACTACAAGCCACATAAACGATTGTTTGTCATCGATTTTTCGAGTGCCATCATTGTAGCGATCTTAGAGCTTGCCTTTCCATTAGCTGTTCAGTGGTTTATCGATGAGTTATTGCCATCAGGCGATTGGGGCATGATTGTGAAAGTAAGTGTCTTATTACTGCTTGTTTATGCAATTAGTACATTCTTGAACTTTATCGTAAACTATTTAGGACATAAACTCGGCATTAACATTGAAACGGATATGCGACAGGAATTATTTACGCATGTACAAAGACAATCATTTCGTTTTTTTGATAATACAAAAACAGGTCATATTATGAGTCGCATTACCAATGACTTATTTGATATAGGTGAGTTTGCCCATCATGGACCAGAGGATTTATTTATTGCGATAATGACCTTTATTGGTGCCTTTGCTATTATGTTTAATGTGAACCCTACACTTGCTTTAATTGCAGTGATCATGGTGCCATTTTTAACTTGGCTTGTGACCTTTAGTAATGTCAAAATGAACAATGCATGGAAAACGATGTACGGCAAAATTGCTGATGTCAATGGGCGTGTAGAGGATAGTGTATCCGGTGTACGGGTTGTAAAATCCTTTACGAATGAAGCATTTGAAATAAGCCGATTCAAAGAACAAAATGGATTTTTCCGTGCGGCCAAACTATATGCCTATAAAATTATGGCTGGAACACACTCCAGTATTTACATGATGACACGCCTCTTAACACTAGTAGTGCTTGTTGTCGGTGCTTGGTTAAGCTTCAATGGAAAGCTGTCTTATGGTGAACTTGTAAGCTTTGTGCTATATACGAATGTCCTGATTAAGCCAATTGATAAAATTAGTGCTTTACTAGAGCTTTATCCGAAGGGAATGGCCGGCTTTAAGCGCTTCCGTGAATTAATTGAGCAGGAGCCAGAAATTCAAGACCGTGAGAATGCAAAGGTCATTAAACACTTAGATGGTGATATTGCATTTAATCATGTTGATTTTAATTACGATGCATCAAAACAAGTTTTACGTGATATATCATTTAATGTAAAAGCTGGACAAACGATTGCCTTTGTAGGGCCATCAGGTGCTGGTAAAACTACGATCTGCTCGTTAATTCCTCGATTTTATGAGGTGACAAATGGTGCTATTACGATTGATGGCATCGATATACGTAATATGACACAAGCGTCATTGCGTGCTCAAATTGGTATCGTACAGCAGGACGTCTTCTTATTTACAGGGACGATTCGCGAAAACATTGCCTATGGAAAATTAGACGCCAGTGAAGCAGAAATTCGAGAGGCAGCGAAAAAGGCTCATTTAGAGGCATTTATCGCAGAGCTACCAGATGGCTACGATACACAAATTGGCGAACGTGGCTTAAAATTATCAGGGGGGCAAAAGCAACGACTAGCGATTGCTCGTATGTTCCTAAAGAACCCACCGATCTTGATTTTAGACGAGGCAACATCTGCCTTAGATACGGAAACAGAGATGATTATTCAGCAATCATTAACAGAGCTAGCTGAAAATCGTACAACATTAGTTATTGCCCACCGATTGGCAACTATTCGCAATGCAGATCGCGTATTAGTTGTGACACCGAAAGGGATTGAAGAGGATGGTACTTATGACGAGCTTGTTGCTCAAAATGGTATCTTTGCCAAACTCCATCATATTCAATTTCGCAAAGGACAAACAGAACAAAGCGTTCAGAAAGATTTTGTGGAATTGACGTAAATGAAGGAAAGGGGAGATTGTTTTTAAAACAATTTCCCTTTTTTAGTTGGTTCCCTTAGTTACTTGTACTGGTTATGTTGTATCAAAAGCACACTATTTCCCTACAAGCATAATATAGGTTTATGTAGTAAGAGGGAGATGATTGAATGGTAATGCCATCGAATAATCAAAGGGTATCGCTTCAATATGCTATGCAAATTGCCATGCAAAGGGTGCCAGGTCAAATCATACATTATGGCATGGATATGGAAAATGGAACTTTAGTCTATGAAATATTTATTTTGACTGCTCAGAATAAGATTTACGAAGTAGAAATAAATGCAAAGACAGGCGTCATTCGGAAAATTGAGGAAGAGAATGATTTTGATTAATTGATTATAAATAAAGTAAATCCCAAGTACTCAAATTATTTGAACTTGGGTTTTTTTAATATGAAAAATCCAGAGTTTTGGTTAATTGCTCTAAAGTGATATTTCTGTGCTAATCAATTTTGTATGAAGTACAAATATAATCCTTACTTAGTGAAATTTGTGAATACATAGAAGGAATGTTAAGCAAGTAAATCGAATAGAACACAACAGTCCCACTATAAATCATGAAATAGTAGAGGTGAAGCAATGGATAACGAAAAAATCATCGGTCAAACGAAAAGTGTCGGCTTTCAAGTAGGAGTTAGAAGGACATTTCCAATCTCGCAGGAGCAAGCATGGGCGCTGATTACGACGGCAGAAGGGGTACATGCATGGTTGGGTGAAGGCACTGCAGTTATACTAGAGCCTGGGCACAAGTACCATTCAAAGACGGGGACAGGCGAAATTAGGATTGTTAAACCGTTAGAGCAGCTTCGATTGACTTGGCAAAAGGAAGAGTGGTCAAAACCTTCTACCATACAAATCCGTATTTTACCAAAAGAACGTAATAAAACGACCATTAGCTTTCATCAAGAACATCTTTCTGATCAGACAGTACGAGAAGAAATGAAAAATCATTGGGAAAGTGTACTGGACGCTATTAAAGAAAGGACACAAAATATTTGAGCGAACAAAAATAGCATCCCTATCAGCTTTGAAGGGATGCTATTGGTTTTAATTTTGGGAATCTTTGTTTTCATGCCCTTTTGATGTTCGTGTATAATCCTGAGGAGCAAGTGCTTTGTTGCGCTCTGTATAGCCCTTAGGTGATAAACGAAAGATGGATTTTTTAATGGTAGCCCAATTTAGATCTGTTGCCAGATTCATGTAAGAGTAACCGTATATTCGAATATTACTTAAGTAAAGCAGGGTCAGATATAAAGAAACAAAGAAGCCGAATAATCCAAAAAAGGCACTGGCAAAGATAAAGGCGACACGTAATATACTGACGGAAGTAACAAGTGACTGATTCACTAATGTAAACGAGGCAATCGTAGAAATAGCGATGACAACAATCATTTCAGGACTCGTTACGCCTGCTCGAATGGCTGCATCCCCGATAATTAATCCACCTACAACACTGATGGTTCCACCTATAACGGAGGGAAGACGCAAGCCTGCTTCACGAAACAATTCAAACATGAGCAACATTAGCAGCATTTCAAGCGAAGAGGGAAGCGGTAAGCCCGATTTTGCTTGCACAACGGTTGCGAGTAGTTGAAGCGGTAATTGATTTTGATGATAGGTTGTTAAGGCAAGCCAGAATGCAGGGAGTAATAACCCAATTAAAATACCGAATATCCTTAATAATCGCTCGAGTGAACTAAAGATAATAGGGTATTCATTATCCTCAGCCGATTTCAGCAATAGAAACAGATTAACAGGTGTAACGACGGCGTAGGCGACACCATCTACAAAAATGATAAATCGACCTCTTGCCAAGGCTTGAACCGCATAATCAGGGCGCCCTGTATAATCAAACTTCGGAAAAAGCTTGGAATTTTTATTCACCCGTTCCATCAATAAATCGCCACTAAAAACAATATCCGTATCGACGGCTGCAAGCTGCTTTTTGATTCCATGCAAAATATCCATATCCACAATATCATCAAAATAAAGAATGGCTACCGTAGTTTTCGATCGTTTTCCAAGCTCCATTTTTTCTACACAAAAAGAATTGGTCGGCAAGCGTTTTCGTATCAGTGCAATATTGACGCGAATATCTTCAATGAAATTATCCCTGGGTCCTTTAACAAGAACCTCCATGCGCGTTTCTTCAGGTTGACGATTTGGCTTTTGGGCAATATTACTCGCATACAAAAGATTGTCTTCATCAAAATACAACAACAAGAAGCCACTATAGACCAATGTAATCAGCTGTTCCTTGTCTTGGACTTTTTGAATACTCGGAACATGAAGATGCCTTGCAATATTCTCTTCAAAGGGAACCTCATCCAAATGATCATATAAATATTGAATACGTTGAATAATCACTTCATTAAGCATTTGTTGATCAATCATGGCATCACACGTAATAAAGTGTATTTTCTGCTGATTAAACATATATTCCTGAAATTGAATATCTGCTGATTTTTGAAATAATTTTCTGAGCGTACTAAGATCCAGCTGCTCTTGCTGAGGCATTACGATTCACCACTTTTCATGTCTTGTTTTTCAGTTTTCCCCTTTTTAGAAGATTTATCCGACAAGAAAGCTACGATAACGAAAAATATTGATAGCACAAAGAAAAAAATAAAAGTGGAAGTTAGTATATAATTTCCTTTTACCTTCAAAAATAAGCTTTCATTTAGCATAATTAATGGTAAACAAAGGATAAAGAAGGGAGGAGCAAGCATTTGCCATATACGCTTTGGATTTCCTGTCATTTTCAATAAATCTGCCACGATATATAACAGGAAACTTACGCGAATAAAGGTTCCTGTTAGCCATTGATAGATGGAGAAAAAGTCAAGATGCTCAATATAGCGACCGATTGTTACTAATCCCCATTCTTCATAGGCAGGATAGCGTTGCTTAGCCGCTTCATTTGGTCCAAATTCTGTAATGGCCCCAATTAATGGTCCTAACGTCAATCCTACTAAAATCGCCAGCATAATAGCAAAATGGTACCAGCGAATACGTTCCTTAAATTGATGCTGTAAAAATAGCAACATTAAAAGCTCAATAAACCCGGATGCAGGGAAAATCATGCCTCGCAATACAGGCTGGAATCCATGTTCAAAAAATGGACGCAATAATTCATAATCTTTTACCTGCATGTTCGTAAAGGCAACGAAAAAGCCAAAGATAACTACACCGAATAATACAAAAACGTTTAAAATGACAATTGTCTGTAAGCTAGTCGCCACAAGAAGAATACACAGAATGGTATAGATAAATAATAAGATGATCACAGGTGTTTGAGGTAAAAATGTAGTATTAACCCATTGCAGTGTTTCAATCATTGTAAAAGCTGCGATAATCATTAAAAAAATAGCAACTGTATAAATAACAATAGTAGAGCCAATTTTCCCGATTTTTGAATCAAGCCAATCTCGGATGGGCTCCTGTTTAGATTTCGATTGAATATATACTAATAAAAATAGCCAAAAGAAAATAATTCCTCCAGCAAACAATACAGATAGCCAGCCATCTCTTTTGGCCACATCTAGCAGTGGAGGAATAATGGTTACATGATTTTTTAAGCCAATAACAGTCATTGATAGGAAGATGACATGTAAAATACTGATTGATCCTACACTTTTCATGTTGAAAACCCTCTAACATAGATTGATACATATTAGCTTTGACAAAAAAAGTCGGCTTTATAAGCTGAAAATGGTATGGTTTCATGAAAAAATGAGGTATTGGATGACACCATCATCCAATACCTCATCATAGGAAACGTAAGCTAAATTAATGAATATATTTTGTGCTTACAAGATCTTCTTTTAAGACATCTGTTGGGATTTCAAACTCTACAACGCCCATATAGCCAGGTGCCACTTCATATTTATCAAAGGAAATCACAAGCTTGCCTTTATCAGAAATGTAGAATTGCTGATCAGGTTTAATGGCTGTAAATTCTTCCATTAACTCTTCATCGGCAAGGCCAGCACCCTTTACCCAGTAAACTTTATCTTGATTCGATTCAGCTATTTGTGTACGCATTTGTTCTTTAATATTTTCACTAATTGTTTCAATATAGTGCTGATCTTTAAAGAGCATTGGTAAAGTAATTAAAATTTCGTTTTCTTTATCGATCGTATCGTATTCCATCACCGTTGAAGACGAACCAACAGTATTTACAACATAACGGCCGATCGATAAAATTTGTTCATTATCAGTTTTGATTTCGAAACCACTATCAATACCTAAATGACCACCGCCATTTAATTTTAAATCGCCCACTTCTGCCATAAATTCATCGTAAAGTGTTTTACCTTCTGCACGATACTTTTCATTTAATGTATTCGCCAGATCTTGATTTTCTAAGTTTTCAATAGAAGGTACTTTAATGTTGGCATCATAAGTATCTTCAGCCACTTCATATTCTGTCCAAGTCAATACTTTTATCACACTACCAACCACGGGAATTTCTGAGAGTGTACGTGCCATTGCAGGACTTACATTTAAACCAGCTGTAAATAGCATGGCTGCAGCGGCAGATCCAAGGACCCATTGAGGTGTACGATTTTTTTTCTTTTTTTGACCTTGCTTAAGTGCTTTTTCAACCACGAAGTCTAGCTCTTTTGGAATCGGGACTTTCATATATTGTTTCTCTAACTCCTGTAATTTTTTATCCATGTGCAGTTTCTCCCTTCACATCTTCCAGTTGTATTTTCAATAGTTTTAATGCTTTATAAAGACGTGATTTGGCTGTACTCAACTTAATGTCGAGGATGTTCGCCACGTCAGCGAGTTTTAAATCCTCGAAATAATGGAGAATGACAACCTCTCGATACATTTGCGGGAGTTCATCCAACGCATGCTCCAAGTCAACATTCTCATAAACATCCTCTTGAGCAGGTGTTAAATATTGTAATGTATCATCATCTGTCACTTGTAAGCGTTTATGCTTACGTAAAAAATCTATGGCTGTACGGACAACTATTTTATAAAACCAGCTTTTCATATAGGTCACATTTTCAAGTCGATCTAATGAAAGCATGGCTTTTTGGATACTGTCTTGTACAACATCTAGTGCGTCCTGTTCATTTTTTGTATAGCTATACGCGAGCAAATAAAAACGCTCTTTTTGTTCTCGAATGAATTGGACAAACACCTCTTCATGTTGAAATGCATTTCTTGTTCTCATGTCCAAAGAAGCTCCTTTTTTAACATTGTCAAATTGTATACATTTACTAGACGTACGAGGAGAGGGAAAAAGTTGATGCCATGAAAAAAACTTACCCCAATTGAGATAAGTTTGATCGTTCTATAGTATTGGCATACGTTAGTATAACGGCTGATCATGAAAAATAGTCATATGTATTTTTCAAGAGTAATAGAATGGTCACAACGATAAATAATTTACGTACATAGCCACTGCCGCGTTTAATGGCAAATTTTGAACCAACTATGGCACCTGCAATTTGTGCTAGGCCCATTGGTAGACCATAGGCATAATTTATTTGTCCTAAGTATATAAACATAAGAAGGGCCGCTATATTACTGCCAAAATTTAAGAATTTAGCATTCCCCGCCGATTGTAAAAAATCAAAACCAACCATGAGAAAAGCAAACAGTAAAAATGAGCCTGTCCCGGGTCCTAAAAAGCCATCATAAAAGCCAATAAGCGTCATTACGATAACAAAAATAATAGAGCGTTTTGGCGTTAATTGTTTATAGGTAGTCATACTGCCCCAGTCTTTTTTAAAGATGGTATAGATGGCCACCGCTGCAAGCATAATCAGCATTAAGGGCTTCAATACACTTGGGTCCATTAAGTGGACAATCCAAGCACCAAGCATAGAACCAAAAAAGACAAAGGGAAATAGCTTATAGACGGCTTTAATATCTAGTTTACCAGAGCGATAAAATGTCACTGTGCTAGTAAGGGAACCCATCGTACCTGCCAATTTATTGGTTGCTACTGCAGCAGAGGGAGGAAGGCCAACAAACATAAGAGCTGGTAAAGAGATAAGCCCGCCTCCTCCAACCACTGAATCAATAAAGGCTGCTAAAAAACCGAAGAGGAGTAAGATTAATAAAATATTTACATCTAAATCAAAAGGCACAATAGGTCATCTCTTTTCTATCATAATAAACTGATAGTAGCGAAATGAGGGTGGGCTGTAAATACGCTTTCCATTATTTTTTGATAGAAGTAAATGAAGTGATTGAATAAAGGTTGATGATAATTTCTACATTATTCAAAAAATTTCTACTTGGAGTCATTATTTTGATGTATTATGTAAATGATGGTGTTTTTACGTAAAGGGGACGTGATGACATGAGTTTAGGAAATCATATACGCGTATTTCTCTGTGTTGTGTTTATGGGAGTACTTGTAGGGTATGTCTTTAATGCAAAAAAAGATATAACAGACCATGAGTATATTGATACCGTAAAGGAAGGTTATTTGGAGAATTTTTCGGATGTCACAGTTCGAAATGCATTTAATTACGCTTTTTTTGAACCTTACTGGCGCTATTATGAAGCGAAAACAGGGGAACAAGTTGTAGAATTATCAGGTGATATAACGTTTCAAGACGAAAAAGGACATGCTATCCTCCAATTTGTCGTGAACGAACAAACGCAGCAATTTTCTCTAGAGGCAATGAAATTTAAAGATGTCGTATTAAATCAGCAACAACAACAAAAGCTTGTTGGCATGGTCTATCACACATGGGAAAAGAAACAACTAGCTTATGAGTAAGGTTTTTTATTTTGTAAATCATCCAAACTGTATTACAGTAAAAGGGGGAGCTAGAGACAGAGAGGATGTTTTAAATGAGATTAAGTATGTTAGATCAAATGCCCATTCCAAAAGGTCATTCTGCAGAGGAAGCCTTCCAACGTACAGAACAACTAGCACTACTAGGTGAAGAACTTGGCTATCATCGAATGTGGCTAGCTGAACACCATAATAGTCAGTCATTGGCGAGTTCAGCTCCTGAAGTAACCGCTGCTTTTTTAGCTGCGAAAACAAAACGCCTACGCATTGGTACAGGTGGCGTCATGATGATGCATTATTCACCCTATAAGCTAGCAGAGGTTTTTAAAACATTGTCGGGACTAGCACCAAATCGTATTGATTTTGGTGTGGGTAGAGCTCCTGGCGGTGATCATGCAGCTATTTATGCATTGGCAGAGGGAAGACGACAACGCTTCACGGAACAGTATGATAAGCTCGAAATCATTTTAAAACTGATGAATAATCAAAAAACAGGTGAACATGTCTATGATCAAGTCGTTGCAGCTCCTGCTCATATTTCATTACCAGAGGCTTGGTTACTAGGCTCGAGTGGTCAGAGTGCAATGCATGCTGGACAATTGGGAGTAGGCTATTCGTATGCACAATTTTTCACTGGCAATATGTCAAAGGATATCTTTGATGCCTATAAAGCCTACTTCACACCTTCTTATTATATGGATAAACCACAAATCATTGTGACATATGCAGCAACCGTTGCCCCTACATTAGAAGAAGCGGAATATTTAGCTAAACCGATCGATATTTCTCGTCTTCAATTAATGAAAGGGCAAATCATTCAAACGATGTCACCTGAAGAAGCAAAGGATTATCCATTAACAGAAATGGATAAATTGACGATTGACAATAATCGCAAGGCGAATCTTGTTGGGACCCCACAAGACGTTGCTGCTTTTTTAAGCGCCGAGCAAGAACGCTATGGCTTTGATGAAGTGATGCTAAATTGCAATCAATATGAATTAGAAAGTCGTTTAAATACCTATAGATTCCTGGCAAAGGAATTAATATAGAAAAAATAAAGTTTGCTAAAAATCATCTCGTAATTATTCAACGAGGTGATTTTTTTATGTTTTATTTTGGTTTTAGAACAAATTGAATAAACCATTCCTAATTGCAAATAGATAGACAAAATAGAAAACCCGGAAATAAATTTCCGGGTCTGATTACCACTTACATTTTTTGCTCCATGACACACTGCCTCGCTTCCGCATAGGATCTTAAGATATTCCTAAGAAATCTGTACTTTAGCTTATTCAGCTTTGATGGTCCTTCTGAGTTATCGATCAATCGCACTCATCGGGTTAACCCTCCTAGTCATTGGATTTGAAGTGAAATCTTTAATAGTATAGATCAACTATTATTTTTTATACGTCCTGTGAACAAAAAAATTTGTTTTATTGTTAGTACGAAATAAATATAAAGTATCATGCATTAATTACCAGTTAACAAATCGCATGATTATTGAGAAGATGGGCGTAACGATAAATAAAGAATTTGGGGTAGTCTAATTGAAGAAAAAGATTTTTACAGGCATGTTGTACATGCTAATTGTAGTTGGAATGATCATTACCTTTTTTATTGTATATCAGGATATTGATCATTTACTTGCAGCAAAATTTGTATTTAGTTTTTTAATTTTCCTTCTTTTATTTTGTATTTTCTTCGTCTTGATATCTCTAATCAATATAAGAAAATTGAATAAAATAGATAAAAGAAAAAGGTTCTATCAATTCATGATTTGTTTTATTTTATATAGTAGTTGTAGCTAAATCATTTACTATGTAATAGAGCCATCAAAAATCGATTTTTATCAAATTGTATTTTGGTCAATGGCTTTTTCACTCGGCTTTACTTTATGTGATTTACTATTTTTTAAGAAGAAATAATAACAAAAATCTTAATAAAAAGTATACTTAATTTACCAAATTAACTTTTGTTGGAGGATTATGATGAAACTAGGTGCATTCTCTGTAAGTTTAAGTGTGAAGGATATTCACAAATCAAAATTATTTTACGAAAATCTGGAATTTGAAGTGATGATGGGTGATATAACGCAAAACTGGCTCATTATGAAAAATGAAG
The DNA here is from genome assembly GCF_043359455.1 of Lysinibacillus sp. PWR01. NCBI lineage: Bacteria > Bacillati > Bacillota > Bacilli > Caryophanales > Bacillaceae > Lysinibacillus > Lysinibacillus sp. PWR01. The sequence goes on from NZ_JBHERJ010000004.1 coordinate 12,621, forward strand.
GTTGTGTCATTGGTTTATTCCAAGGAATGTTTGAAAAGAACCTTTTAACATTTAATCCAGGATGGAATGAAAATGCTGAGAATCTTCAGTCATTTACAGACATTCGAGCTATTCAAAAAGAGCTTAAAGCAAAGGGGATGTCATTATTATCTGAAGCAGATGAAACAAGCAATGGGCCAGCAAATCTTACAATTGAAGACCCTGATGGTAATATCATCCTTTTAGACCAGCACAGATGAAACGAAGTGATTCTATCTAAGAATCGATTTTTTATTGCTGATATCCCTATTAAAAATCATTCATTTTGACCTGCTGTAGTTAGTTTGAATAGTATTTTCTTATATCTTTCACAAATGGTTGTGATTTCCATAAAAATGATTGACTTAAAATGTGTATTAAGCATATAATACATTTCAAGAAGTGTATTAACTGTTTAATACGTTTTTTTAATGCCAGTGTATTAAGTGATTAATACACTGAAAAACAATATGTCCATGATAGGTGCAACCCATCATTATGCACACTGTGTATTAAGTGGTTAATACATGAATTTAATTTTTGAGGAGTTGAGTTAATTGACTATAAATTTTAATAATCGGGACCCGGTGTATGTCCAAGTGATTCGGCATTTGAAAGAACAAATTGCCAAGGGATTTTATGAGCCTGGCCAGGAAATTCCATCCAGAAGGGAATTAGCCAATCAGTTAAAGATTAACCCTAATACTGCACAACGAGCTTATAAGGAAATGGAGGAACAAGGATTGATTTTTACAGAGGGGAATATGCCTAGCTGCATTACAAAAGATGAAGCGGTACTTAAAAATGTCCGTGAGGAATTGATTATCGAAGCGGTTGACTTATTTTTAGGCTCTATTAAATCCATCGATGTGCCGTTAGCAGAAGTGTTGGAACTCGTAAAGAAAAAACATGATGCCGAAAGCGGAGAAGCGGAGGAATCGAAATGATTGAAGTAAAAAATGTGAAGAAGAAGTACGGCAGGAAACAGGTTTTAAAAGACTTTTCTTTTACTGCAGAAAAAGGGGAGATTACTTGTTTAATCGGGATAAATGGCGTAGGAAAGACGACAGTTATGAAAGCTATTATGGCGCTCACACCAATTAATAGCGGTGAAATTTTAATTGATGGAGAAAAAATCACAAAAAAAAAGTTTTGAAAAAATCACCTTCATCCCAGACACGATAACGATGTTGCCACAAATGAAAATCTGTGAAGCTTTTGCGTTCATGGCTGATTTTTATAAAAGCTGGAATCCTCAGAGGGCAGAAGATTTACTGCAATTTTTTAAACTTGATCCGACTGAACGAATTGCTAACTTATCGAAAGGAAATACAGCGAAAGTGAATATGCTACTAGGTTTGTCACTGGATGTCGATTACTTACTGATGGATGAACCATTCTCTGGTATTGATATTTTCTCTCGTGAACAGATTGCAGAAGTATTTACAAGCCATTTAATTGAAGAACGTGGTGTTATTATAACAACGCATGAAATTACTGATATTGAACATCTGATTGATAAAGCAGTCCTTATCGATGACGGGGCAGTATTGAGGGAATTTAGCGTGGAGGAAGTACGTGAGAATGAAGGGAAATCAGTTGTTGATGTGATGAGGGAGGTATATCGAGCATGAAAAACTATTTAAAACTTGTCAATTTTGAAGTAAATCGCTTTTTTAAATTGTATTTAATTTTAATTGGCTTGACCATTCTTAGTCAGCTTATTGGAGCATGGATCATCTCACAAACCTATATGAAAAATGCCAAACAGATGATGGCTGAAAAACAGTTATCTATGAACCAGTATAAGGAGCAATATGGGACTTTTTCTTTTGATCAATTCACTGATTCGGAATGGTTTCTGCTGCCAATCTTTTTATGTATCGCCATGCTGATGATTTATGTTTTCTTTATTTGGTATCGAGATTGGTTTGGTAAAAATACATTCATTTACAGATTATTAATGTTGCCAACAGAAAGAATGGTTATTTATTTTGCTAAATTAACAACCATTATGCTTCTGGTTCTTGGATTGATTGCCTTGCAAATATTGCTAATTTTGATGGAAAAACAAATTGTCAATAGCATGATACCAATAGATTTCCAATCAAATTTTTCAATTTATTCTAGTTCTACTCTAAATATGTGGAGGTGGCTGTATCCGACTACCTTTACAGAGTTTATCCTGGTATATGCAGTTGGGTTACTTTTCGTAGCAGTAATATTTACGGCCATTTTAATTGAGCGAAGTTATGGTTTAAAAGGTATTTTTGGTGCAATTTTTTATGGATTGTTGTCACTCGTTGTCTTTTATGCTCCAATCTTCTTCGTTAACTTCTATACAAACTATTTTTATCCACTTGAAATTTTCTTAATGGTAGTGGTAGCAAGCATGATCGTTTTAGGAAGTGCCATTTGGATTGCGAATCATTTACTAAAATATAAAATCAGGGTCTAGAGGAGGTATAACAATGAAAAAATATTGGAAAATAATATGTATTAGTATCTTAATCGTGGCAATAATCAGTTCTTACTATATCCAAAAAACAGCAATGGCTTCCAAAAATGATAGATCCTTTAAAATTGAAACGATCAGCGGAAACAAGGAAGAAATTGAAAATCTTATTCTACAAACAAGTTATAAGAGTAATGAATTTTATCATATGTTGTACATATCAAAGGATGGTTCCACAAATCCAAATAATCAGTCTTTTTTTAGAGATTTGATTGCCCCGAATGAGCCTATGATTCTTCGGAAATATATTGATGAACACCGTAATTTTATGCGAGGGAAAGAATTTGATCCAAGAAAATATTTTGAAGACAAAGCACGTTTGATTTACACAACGTTTCTAGATGATGGTCGAAAAGAAGCTAAAGGCAATGTATTGACTCTTCAAATCGATACACTTGATAAAAATACAAATGACAGTTCTTTCTTTAAAATCGATATACCAGTCCAACCAAGCTATGATTGGGTTATTGTGAATGACGTCTACGTAGGGAATGGAAAAATAAATATATTAACAACTAACTATTTATCAGCAAACTATCTTGTAAAAGGTAGGGAAGAGTTGCATATCTATACGATTGATGAAAACAGCAAGGAATTAGAAAGGGACTCCATCCTTGCAGAATTAGTGTCAGACGAAAGAGGCACATCCAATATCCGTATTTTTAATGAAAACAATACGATTCAAAACGAAAATTATTATTTATATATGGTGGAAAAATACAGTGATCGAAAAGAAGATATTGAACCAGAAGTTATCTCTAGTCAAATTTATCTTTATAACAATGCCAAGAATGAAGTAGAGGAATGGATTATTCCAGAAGAATTAAAACCCTATCGGAAGGCAATGCATATTCATGAAGAAACAATATTCATTCCTGTTTATTCAGCTAATGGTTTAACGCTGCATCGTTATCATATTGAAAAAAAACTGTGGGATAAACCTTTTACCCTTCAATATTCAAGCATTACGAGTGAGAAGGATGCTCCTTTTTTACGTATAACAGATGGTAAATTTTATTTAGTGTATCGAGTTTCTGACGGACAGTGGTTGTCTATCGTTGATTTAAAAACAGGTGAATTGATTTATGAAGGGAAAATCATCTCCGAAGACAAAAAAAATCAAGAGGCGGATTCCTCACTTACTATCGAACAATTATATACTACACATTAAAGAGCAGGTATAACCTACGATTTATCGCTCTATATGAAAAAAGAAACTCCATGTTGATCAGTCTTTGTTCAACATGGAGTTTCTCTATTTATAAATTAACTTATATGCGAGCAGAGCCACTTACAAATGCGGCATCTTGATAATACATGTTTTTTACTAGTACATTTGGCCCTAAGCATTTGACAGCTGGACAATGGCAGTTAAGCGATTTCGCCAAGTCAGTAGCCATCCATTTGTCAAAGATCAATGGTAGTTCATCATGTACAATATTGCCAAGGGCTGGTGTGTCACCAAAATCGGTAACGATTACATCGCCTGTTTACTGTAAATCGAAAACTAAAGGATATCACTTAACTCCTTGTAATTACAAAGCAACGCAAGAAATATTAATTGGAGAGAAGATAAAAGAGGATACGAATATAGTTGTCAGAAATAGAGCAGATGTAAACAAAATAATAAAAAAGATTCTAATAAAGAGTAAGTTCGATTTCGAGATAATTTATAATTAGATAACACTTTAAAAATTATTTTATCTGTGCGAAAATTATAAGCATGGAAAGGAAGTTTTTTATGTTTACAGTACAGAAAGCGCATGATGAATGGGAAAGTTACCATGACATTGATAGGTATGGGAAATTAACTTTATCAAATATTGAATTTACTACAACGCATTTATGTAATATGAGATGTTCGCATTGTGCAGTTGGCTACACATTATTAACGAAAGAATTACCAGCAATACCTGCAGAAGAAATTATTCGCAAGTTAGATGAGGTTAAAACTTTACGTACAATGAGTTTTACAGGTGGAGAACCTTTAATGACTAAAAAGGGTATAAAGGATAATTTGTTACCACTTTTGAAATATGCTAAGGGTAGGGGGATTAAGACGCAAATTAATTCGAACTTAACTTTACCTATGTCTCATTACGAATTAATTGCTCCTTATCTAGATGTTATGCACATATCGCATAACTGGTGTGACGAAAAAGAATTTGTTGAAACAGGCTTCGCTATGATGGACAAGAAACCGTCAATTGAATATAGAGGGAATTTATACCGTAATATTTTCGACAATGCTAGGGAACTTTCAAAAGGTGGAATGTTTGTATCTGCTGAAACAATGTTAAATCGTAACACTGTCCCACATATGGAGAAAATTCATAATGAAGTAGCTAATGAAATGTTATGTAAGCGTCATGAGATTCATCCTATGTATGCCAGTGACTTCGCTGAAAATTTAGAAGTTATCAGTTTGGATGAATACAGAAAAGTCGTGAATGAAATTCTTGATTATAGAAATAAAGACATATGGGTATTGTTCGGTACATTGCCATTTTACCCTTGTAGTCAAGATGAGCGAGATTTAGCGTTAATCAAGCGAATCAATAATGAACATAATATAACAATCAGAAATGATGTTGATGGACGATCAAGAATGAATTTAAATATTTTCACAGGGGATATATCGGTTACAGATTTTTCGGATGATGGTTCGGCTTTCGGAAATATTAAAAATGAATCATTACCTCAAATTTACGAGCGATGGTTAGATTCAAATATTTCTAAATCAATTAATTGTCACTGTCCAGCAGTAAAATGTTTAGGTGCAAATGTAATTGTAAAGAATATGTATTATCCTGATAAAACATTTATTAGTGGTTCAGTTAAATAATGATATTGAAGACCTCCTTTGGAATAACCATTGGAGGTTTTTTCGCGATATATATTATATAATTTTTTACTGCTAGAACAGACCAAGTAGTATAAACTGTGGTCTGTTTTTATATTAATTACAGATATTTATCCTTTTTCCTCATTTATCCTGTATAATTTATTTATTGTAATTATCTAACAATAAAGGGGATATGGATTAATATGAAGTTGCATTCTATTTGTATTGAAGGTTTTCGTAGGCATACAAAAACAGAAATTCTATTTTCAGACACTACTTTTTTGATAGGATCTAATAATGTTGGTAAAAGTTCAATTTTAAAAGCTTTAGATTATTTACTGACAGATAAGAAAAAGATTCCGGAGCATGATTATTTTTGTATTTTAAATGAAAATAAAGAAAATCAAAGATTAACGGATGAAGTTGTAATTACTGCTGAATTTAGAGACGTACCCATTGAATCTTTAGAATGGAAAGGGTTTAATAGACAACGTTTATTTGAGTATGACGTTCCTGAAGATTCTAATGAAACAGGCTATAAAATCTATTATCGTAAAACATATAAATTAGACTTACAGGCCCCTATAATAGAAATGCAACAATATAAACTCGAATTGAAAGCACAATTTTTAACTTGTAGTAAAGTTCAAGATTACATAGATGCTGGTTTAAGTGAAGAAGATGCTGAGAAGTTTTTCATTGGTAAAGCCAAAACTCAAAAAGTTACAGATAATATGTTAAAAGAACTAGAAGATATTGCTCCTGAACAGTTGTTTGATGCTGATAAAAGTGAAACTATATGGTTTGTAAATCCAGGAGGAATTTCTGTTAATGTATTAACTAAATTGCCTAAATTTCTGCTAATACCTGACCAAGCTAAAACTGAGGAACTTTCAGGAAACAAAGGAGCTTTGATAACAACCTTGAATAGTTTATTTGAAGATGTAAGAAACTCATCTTCAAATTTCGAAAAAGCACAATATTATTTGGAGGAATTAGCAAAAGAGTTAGATCCTAATGATGAAGAAAGTGAATTCGCTCAATTGCTTTCTGGACTGAATAAGGTGGTTGGTGATGTATTTCCAGAGACAACTTTCCTTGCTCAAGCAAACCTTTCTAATCCTGATGAAGTTATAACTCCTAAATTTGATATTCAGTTAGGAAGTAATGTAAATACTAGTGTTGATAATCAAGGTGCTGGTGTTATTAGATCTTCAATTTTTGCAATGTTAAGATATAGAAGTATGAGGGAAAATAATCTTAAACGACATAATAATGAGTATGTGAGACCTTTATTAATTGCCTTTGAAGAACCAGAGATTTATTTACATCCTAAAGCTTCTCAACAAATGAGAGATACTATTTATGAATTGTCATCTGATCTTAATAATCAAATTGTAGCGACTACTCACTCTCCTTATATGATTGATTTAAGTAAAAATTCGTCTCAAGTTTTAAATTCTCTTTATACAGTAAGATCAAAGTATAAAGAAACAGATTTCTTTATAGATAAAGTAATGGCAAATCCTTTTAATGTAGGTCAAGCATTTAAAGAATTGGTAAGTGATGACAAAAGTTATGTTAAAATGCTACTAAAAGTTGATGATAGTATTGCGAAGGTATTTTTTGCAAAAAATGTTCTGATTATAGAAGGAGATACTGAGGAAGTTGTTATTAAAGAAACTATCTCAAGAATGCCTGAAGAATTAAGAAAAATAATCTCATATGATTGGGAAATTGTAAAAGCTAGAGGTAAGGCAATAATTATTTCCCTAGTGAAATATCTTAGAGCCTTAGGAATTAATCCTTATGTTATTCATGATAGGGATATTAATACGCCAAGGGCATCTCAATTTAATGATCCTATACTTGAAGCCTTGGGTGATGAAAATAAACATAAGAGAATAATGTTAGAAGAGTGTATAGAAGATATTTTAGGATATGATTCACCAAGTCGTGATAAACCTTTTAAAGCCTATAAACATATTACTGATAATTGGGATGATAACTGGGATAGTGTAAATTTACAGTGGAAAAATATAATCGGAGAATTATTAACTTCTAGCGTTCAAGTTGAAGAATTCATGGAAGTTGCTGCTACCATAGAAGGTTTCTTTAAGGAACAGGAATGACTTAATAGTCATTCCTGTTTGTTTTTTTGCCGGATCAAGTTAAGAACCACTTTCTTCCCCAAAAATCATAAAAATGAACTTCGGTGCATTAAAAAGATTCAATTTAGGGGTGCTTTAAAATTTTAGCTAGATGGCGTTGGAGAGATACGCTTAAAAGTTAGAATTTGTACCCTTTCTATCAACAAACTTACTTACTTAGCTTTCCAAATTCGTCAGGCGTAATATTTTTATGCTCGTACTTTATTACACTATAATTTGTGAAGTTTTCACCAAGAAATGGAAAGGTAATATGTATTAGTTTATAAGGCGGTTTATTCTGAAATCAGTTTCAGCATTAACTTCTAGTGCATCCTTGAGTGTCACTAAATAAAACACAAACTAATCAGATTTTTCTCAAGTTCTAACGGGTGCTTTAATTGAATATTCCCATCCCGAAATAATCAAACTTTTTTATAAAAACCAAATAGATAAATAAAGAACCAACTGTTTTGATCAAACTTTGTTTCAAAACAGATGGTTTCTTTCTGTCTAGGTATTGGAATAGTGTGAGCCTGAATTATTAAAGGATCACGAGTAGTCTTATATCTTTGTTGTGCTTTTTTATCGGAGCAAAATTATAAAGCGTCAAATAATTCCCTCATTTCCTAGCATGTAATTATTTGGTGCTTATTAGTTAAAACAAAAAGTATCATATAAATATAAATACTAGGAGTTGATTGATTTTAAATGGGACTTAGTTCGTTTAAGAGTTATAGGTTAGTTTAACTTTTATTAAGACAAACGTCAAAGGTTGAGTGTGAAGAAATATATAATATAGAAAAAATTGCAACTAATTTATATAATAGTTTTAGATTAAAAGAGTAATGAGAAGGTTAATTGGATGTAATTGTAAATAGAATAATATTAGAGAAGGAAGAGGATAAGAGCAATTACAGTGAAGACAGAGAAAAATAGACAGCATGACAGCATGACAGCATTATGTACCGAAGTTTTATTTAAGGTATTTTTCTGATTTAGAAAAAGCTATAAATGCATTCAATATTACTAATTATTTTTATGAGGTGATTAAATGGAACCAATGACAACTACGGTTATTACAACTGTTATAGCAGAACTTTCCAAATCTTTGGTTGTTGATCTTTTCAATGGTGCTAAATCAATCTGGGGGAAATCAGATATAGCTCGACAAACGGAGTTAGAAAATGAATTTGAAGGATATTTAAATTACTCTTATGAAAAAAATACAAAAATAAAAACGTTAATTTATAAAAATGTTTCGAAAGATTTAAAATCTTTTTATGAACCTTTAAATATTCGATTTGAGGAAATAGTATATAATACAACTAAAATTGAAGAATTAATTAACTCTTTGGGTAATCGTATTATAGTCTCAGGAATTGGTGGAATGGGGAAGAGTACACTAATGAGATACTTATTTTTAACTTGTATTGAAGAAAAGTATGCTTTGCCACTTTTTGTAGAATTTAGAGAGTTTGAAAAAAAATTCAAAAAGAATACTAATTATAATTTTGAAGAATATTTATATGACTACACTCAACTTTATGGATTGAATATCTCCAAAGAGGTATTTGACTTTGCCTTAAAACAAGGAAATGTTATCTTATTACTTGACGGTTTTGATGAGTTAGATAGAAATACTGCGGGATTTCTAGAAACTGAGATTAAAGATTTTAGTATTAAATATGATAATTGTAAGATAGTTGTATCCTCAAGACCTTCTGTAGAATTTCAAAATTGGCACTCATTTATCGAAACTGATATTTGTACGCTATCTAAGAGTCAATCGATTTCATTGATTAATAAGTTAGATTTAGATGATCAAAATTTAAAAGAACAATTTATTACAGTCCTTGAAGGGAACTTATATGATACATATACAGAATTTGCTTCTGTACCATTATTATTAACTATAATGTTAGTCACATATAAAGATAATGCAAGCATTCCAAAAAATTTACATGATTTTTATGATAAAGCTTTTAATACTTTATTCTATCAACATGATGCTTCTAAAGGTTCGTATCAAAGGGAAATTATTTGTAATTTAAATAGAGAAGGATTCAAAGATGTTCTAACTTTCTTTTCTTTTAATTCATATTATAATAATGATTATGATTTTACAGAAGAAGAATTATTGATATATTTATCTAATTCTTTAAAGAAATTAGGGTATGGTGGGATTGATCCTATAAAATATTTAAATGATTTAGAAAAAAGTGTATGTTTATTGATTAAAGAAGGTAGTCAATTTAAATTCATTCACAGATCTTTTCAGGAATATTTCGCAGCATTATATTTAACTAATCAAGATGATGAAGTTCAAACAAAGGTCATTAAATCCTTTATAGAAAAAAGGAAGGGAACATTTTTAAGGGAAATCACATTTATAAATACATTTAAGTTTTCACAGCCGTCGAGATATGAGGTTAATGTATTATATCAACTAAGTAAGGAGTATAAAAATAAGCCCCTTAGGGATTTATATGAAGCCATATATACGGAAGTGACTATTAATGATTCAAAGCAGAAAGTGTCAATAGATAGGTTTGTGAATGTGGATAATATGGAAATGTTTTTTGTGTATAAAGAGTTTAGAAAACAAAAAGGTTATATTCACAATGATATATCTCAAGAGGAAATGGCAATAAAGTTAAAACAAAGAGAATATACAAGAGATAATAGAATTATTTTAAGTAAACTATCTGATGAACATTTTATTGATTTATTATCAATAATAGAGCCCTCTTTTATGATTAAAAATCTACATGATTGGATAAAGAATTATAATCAAAATAAAAGCAGCGATTTAGCAAGTTATTTAGGGTTAATCTAGGTTAGAGAGACTACTTTAATTACATCTTTAAAAAGGATAGACCACATTAAGATATTGCACAATAAGCTCAACTAATCTGTTTAGTTGAGTTTTATTTTTTTATATAAAGTTATAGATTAAAAGAGTATTGAGAAGGAAGACTAAGGTAGCAGCTATTATTCAAGAAATTTTGAAAACAAAATCTCAGGTCATAATAAATCACTTAACACTTTATATTTTTAAGTGTTTTTTTATTTTGCTCAATACAATTTATTTTCACAAATGGTTTAATTTATCAACGTTTTCAATGATGTGAGAAAGTAACTGGACTGGCCGATATTCTGATTAATAAAATCAATCGAATTTTACAATTAAGAAATTAATCAGGGAGTAAAATAGTGAATTAATGAATTTTGTGCATGAGGGTTTTAATTGATTCTTGCGGATAATCAAAGTGAGAGAAGGAGAAATTACTTTGTAAATTCGCTATACGATTAGTGAAATCCTTGAGTTTTCAAGAAATTGGCGAATTTTTTGCTCAAGTAAAACTATTTATAGGTTTAACAAAAGAGTTTCCCCACCAGTAATGCTGAGTGTTTTTAAATGGGGTATTTCATCTAAGCGTTTTAGAATTATTTCAATTGGTAATGCCTCAGGGTCTTTATTTTGTAATGTATAGCCTACTGCACAGTGTGCGCAGCGCATATTACAAAGTGTTGTTGTTGTAAATTCAATATTAGAGAGCGTCATATGTCCATGTTGTTCCACATCTAAATAAGCTTCCCATGGATCAAAGACAGGCGTTATTTTTTGTAGGGTTGTCATCTTTCGTACATCTTCCTTTCTAGCATTCTATTGTCTCATATTCATCAATATTTTCAAATATGAAATTGCATAACGGGCTATTTTAGGTCTAGACGAATATTTTTTTACCCAATATAGGAAAAAGTTCCTCTGTTTCAATGGACTGATAAACATGTATATAAAGCGCATACATGTCCTAATATTCTGTCATAGGACATTTTACTGTTATTTTTTATAAAACACGTTATCATAATATAGAGTAAATAGTCACAATGCATCGAAGAAAGTGGGAATGAACATGACGAAATATGAGATATTATTGTTTGACGTAGATGATACATTGCTAGATTTTGATTTAGCTGAAAATGCAGCACTTGACCGCATGTTTAAAGAGGAAAAGATAGCAACTACACCCGAGATGATTGCGCGCTACAAAGAAATTAATGAATCGATGTGGCGAGCATTTGAGCGTGGGGAAGTGACAAAAAATACACTACATAATACAAGATTTGCGGTTGCTTTAAAAGAATTTGGGATGGAGGTCGATGGCGTCTATTTTGAATCTTTATTCCAAAAATACTTACAGGAAGCACATCATTATGTAGAGGGGGCTTATGAAGTTATCGCTCAACTAGCTAATCACTATCATTTGTATGTCGTATCAAATGGCGTAACGCTGACACAGAATAAACGACTAGTGGATGCTGATTTAGCGCAATATTTTAAAGGCATCTTTATCTCCGAGCAAACGGGCTATCAAAAACCAATGCCTGCCTTTTTTGATTATGTATTTGAACGCATTGAGCATTTTGATAAAGCGAAAACGCTTATTGTCGGCGATTCTTTGACATCAGACATAAAAGGCGGATTGCTGTCAGGTATCGATACATGCTGGTTTAACATCCGCAATATTGAAAATACGAGTGGTATTGAACCGCATTATGAAATTAAAAAATTACATGAACTACATGAGCTATTGCATACTAAAATAGCACTCTATTAAGAAATAAGGCACTTTCTTTGTTCCATGAGCAGAGGAGGTGTTTTTTTATGTTTTTGCCGCTAGTAAAATTTAATTTTGGATATCTACTTTACAAAAAGTCCTGAATCATTTAAAATTCGATTTTGAATGATAATAGTAATCATTACGATTTGTGTAAAGGAGAAAGTATATTGAGAAAAATAATGAATTTACTAGTCCTATTTATTGTGAGTGTCTGTGTGCTTGTGGCGTGCGGACAATCTGATGACAAGACGAAAAAAGAAAAGGCAAAAGGTGAACAAGAGCATGTTTTAACAATGTCTTGGCCAAAGGATATTGGAGAAGTGAATCCACATCTGTATGCTCCAAATGAAATGTTTGCCCAGGCAATGTTATACGATCCGCTTGTACGCTATGGAAATGACGGACAAATAGAGCCAGGATTAGCAACAGCATGGGAAATGTCCGAAGATGGTAAGCGCTACCTATTTACATTACGAGATAATGTGTTGTATTCAGACGGTTCTAAGCTTACAGCAGACAATGTTAAACGTAATATCGAAGCCGTAGTGGAGAATATTGCACCGCATAGTTGGCTAGAAGTGGTGGCAGTCATTGATCGGGTAGAAGTTTTAGATGAGCTGAAATTACAGATTCATTTAAAAGAGCCTTACTATCCATTTTTACAGGAGTTAACGTTGATTCGTCCATTACGTATGTTAGGGGATAGTGGCTTCCCAGCAAGCGGGTCAACCAAAGATGGCATTGAAAAAGCGGTTGGAACAGGTCCTTGGATTTTAACTGCTTACCAGCAAGACAATTTTGCTGAGTTTACACGCAATGAGCATTATTGGGGAGAGAAGCCTAAGTTAGAAAAAGTGATCGTCAAAATCATTCCTGATTCACAAGCACGGATGATGGCACTTGAAAAAGGGGATATTGATTTAATTTTCGGAAGTGGTCAATTAGCGCCTGAGGAACTCCGAGCTTTGGAAAAAAATCCACAATATCAAACGATGATTTCTGAACCTTCCTCTACTAGAATACTATCTTTCAACTCAGTCTATGGTGTAACCCAAGATAAAGATATCAGACTTGCGCTGCAGTATGCTTTTGATCGACAAACAATTATTGAACATGTGTTAAATGGCATTGAGCAAGAGGCCAAATCATTATTTGCTCCAGGGTTTCCATATAGTGATATTCAATTTGATTCTTACAGCTATGATTTAGAAAAGGCGCAGCAACTATTGGATAAAGCAGGTTGGCACTTTGAAAAAGGGGCACCGTTCCGATCCAAAAACGGTCAAGCATTGACCATAACGATTCCGTATAACAGTAATGACCAAGTACACAAGTCTATTTTCGAATATTTACAGAGCGCATGGCGGGAATTGGGTGTAGAGGTCAAACTGATTGGAGAAGAAGATCAACTCTTCCGAACGCGAAGTAAAACAGGTGAGTTTAATGTCATTATGAATGATACATGGGGAGCACCCTATGATCCACATATGTATTTACGGATGATGACAGGGGAAAAGCAAATTGGCTATTATGCGTTAAAAGGCATAGCACAAGCAGAACCATTAGCAGCGAATATTGCGAAAGTGATTCGCTCAACGGATGAATCAGAGAGACGTAGCTTGTATGAAGCCATTTTACAAATGATTCATGAAGAGGCGATTTTCATGCCATTATCTTATCGGACAAATTATTTGGTGGCCAATCAACGTCTAGCCAATTTATCGTTTTCTATGCAGCAATTTGAAGTGCCACTCAATCAATATGAGGTGAAATAGTTAAAATGGTGCCATTTTTTGTTAAACGGCTAGCGAGTATGTTTTTAGCGTTGCTTGGTATAACCATCATTGCCTTTGGGTTAATTCGTTTCATTCCTGTTGATCCTGTTGAAGCTTATTTTACAATCAATCAAATTCCAGCTACTGAAGAAGCCATGACAAGTATGCGTCAAGAAATGGGTCTTGATCAACCAGTGTGGACACAATATTTTAATTGGCTCAGCCATGCACTGCAATTGGATTTTGGAACATCCTTTGTATCGAAAAAGGCAGTGGCAACAGAACTGTTTCAACGTTTTGAGACGACAATACTATTAGCGGCAACAGCATTGATCATAATCATTGTGACTAGCTTTGTCATTGGCATTTGGTCTGCAAGAAAAAACGGTGGATGGCTGGATTGGTTTACACGTACCACGATCTTTACAATCGCCTCCATGCCCAGTTTTTGGCTGGCCTTTCTCTTCATTTACACGGTGGCTTTGAAATGGGGCGTCTTACCACTCATGGGGTGGGGGAGTTTTGCTCATGTCATTTTACCCTCAATAACGCTAGCTTTAGGATTTATCCCTTATTACATTCGGTTAATTCGTTCAAGCATGAGAGAAGAAATGAAGAAACCGCATGTTCTATTTGCCCGTGCAAGAGGTGTAAAAGAAACGGTTATTTTGCGTAAACATATTTTCAAAGGCATTTTACCACAACTTATCACATCCCTTGCGATGACCTGTGGTGGTTTACTGGGTGGTGCCGCGATTATTGAGAATGTTTTTGCCATTTCAGGCGTGGGCCATTTTATTGTAGAGGCCATGTTGGCAAGGGACTACGCTGTACTGCAAGCTTTTATCGTCATCATTGGGGGATTGTATATCACCATCAATTTTATAGCAGATATACTTTGTGCTGTTGTTGATCCACGTGTCAGGCTGAAAGGAGGAGCTCTTTAATGAAAAAGAATCTACCACTCATCATCAGTAGTTTACTCGTACTTGTGCTGGTGGTGATGGCTCTATTTGCTCCTTGGTTAGCGCCTCATGATCCTTATACAACGGATATAGCCAATAAATTACAAGGTTTTTCTATGCACTACCCTTTAGGGACTGATCATCTGGGGCGATGTGTGCTATCACGTTTATTATATGGTACACGCACCTCTCTGCTGCTAGCCTCTGGCGTACTGTTCATTACATTCATCATTAGCATCATCGTAGGGTGTTTGGCAGGATACATGGGTGGGCTGGTTGATTTAGTCTTGATGCGTATTTGTGATGTTCTTCTATCCATTCCTGATTTTATTTTTGCCCTGGTCATTGTGGGTGCGCTAGGTGGCGGCATTAAAAATATGTTTTTGGCAATCATTTTTGTGTCGTGGGTAGGTTTTGCGCGTATTATTCGCAATATGGTGCGTTCTCTTAAAGAAAGCACCTATGTACAGTATGCACGTGTGACTGGTGTACCGAAACGATCCATTATTATGAGGCATATATTGCCGTTTGTCTTTCCACAAATATTATTGTTGAAACTAATCGGGCTTGGCTCAACAATACTTTTAATTTCGGAGCTGTCGTTTTTAGGGTTAGGTGTAACGGCACCAATGGCAGAATGGGGCATGATGATTAATGATAGTAAAACCTATTTAATGAGTGAGCCACTGCTTATGTTTATACCAGGCATCATGATCTCATTAACCGTTCTTATTTTTAATTGGTTTGGGGATGCATTGCGTACGGCAATGGATGCCAAAATGTAAGGAGAAGAGGTGACGCCATGTTAGAGATAAAGGATTTATCCATTACGCTTCAAACAGCGCATGGACCGAAAACGGTTGTGCAGCATGTTGATTTCCATATTCCAACTGGTACAACGCTTGGCATTGTCGGAGAAAGCGGTAGCGGTAAAACGATGCTGTGCTATGCCATCTTACAACTGTTTCGGGAGTCCCGACACTATGAGGGGGACATTTTATTGGAAGGGCGTTCCTTAATAAAAATGGATGAACAGCAGTTGCGAGGTCTTCGCGGCAATGACGTGGCATGTATCTTGCAGAATCCTATGGCGATGTTTAATCCTATTTTAACAATAGGAGAGCATATGATTGAAACATTACAAGCACACCGTTCACTCAGTAAAAAACAAGCATTGCACATAGCAACTGAGCAACTTGCTTTTTTTCAATTGACCGATTCAACAATGTTAAAAAAATATCCTCACGAATTAAGTGGGGGCATGCTTCAACGTGTCATGATTGCCCTTGCCATGAGTCTTCGCCCGAAACTTTTACTTGCAGATGAGCCAACGACAGCCCTTGATACGATGACACAGCTCAAAATTTTAGAGGAATTGTCTCATTGTCAGCAACAATATCAGACAACGATGCTGATTGTGTCACATGATCTTGGCGTCATCGCTCGAATGGCAGAGCAAATTGTGGTTATGCGAAGAGGGATAATCATAGAATACGGCCCAGCCGAACGTCTATTACAAAACCCTGTTCATTCCTATACAAGAGCATTGGTCGCAGCCAAAAGGAAGGATGATCAGCTCGAAAAACTTGTGGATAGTTGGTCAGGTGATACAAACGGAATCTTATATGAACTAGACACGAATTATTGGGTAAGACAGGAGGTAAGCCGATGTTAGAAATCCAACAAGTATCTAAAACCTATCGAAAAAAGAGATGGTTTGGGGAACATGAAACGATAGAGGCTGTGAAAAATATATCTTTCACCTTGGAGCAAGGAGTTTGCTTAGCCATTGTTGGAGAGAGCGGTAGTGGCAAAACCACACTAGGAAAGCTGATAATAGGTTTGGAAAAGCCAGATAGCGGCACCATTGAATTCGATCATATAAATCTAGCAACGACATGTAAAGAAGAGAAGAAGCAATTACAAAAAAATATTCAAATCGTTTTTCAAGATTGTCACAGCGCTGTTAATCCGAAAATGAAGATTCGAGACATCATTGCAGAGCCAATGAAATGTCATTTACAGTTGACGAAACAACAGCGGCTAGAAAAAATAGAGGAACTTTTAGTACAGGTGGGACTATCGGAGCGAGATGCTCAAAAATACCCTCATCAATTAAGTGGTGGTCAGTTACAGCGGGTGACCATAGCACGAGCCATAGCTACTGACCCTAAGCTCATCATTTTAGATGAATCCATTAATAGCTTAGATATATTGGTACAAATCAGTATCCTAAAACTACTGAAACAAATGCAACAGGAAAGAGGGTTCAGTTACTTATTTATCACCCACGATTTACATGCAGTCAGTTTGTTTGCAGATGAAGTAGCTGTTGTAGAGCATGGTGAAGTGGTGGAATATCTTCACGATGTGTCTCAAATTCCATTTATGACCCATCCGATCAGCCAGCGCTTATTAGCCTCTAGATTACCTATAAGCCGTCAAGAAATTTCTTCGTTGCAAGGGGAGCAAGTATCATGAAACTTCAGCCTTTATCCCTTCGCATGATGCAATTATATGGGCTTGCGGTTATTTTTTTTACCGCCAATGCCGTGTTGACAGTTATTTTTCCATTAGAAGCAGCGGATGGAGGGTACTTGGAGGGCGAAATTGGTGCCATGATGGCCATGTATATGCTTGTTTGTATGCTATTAAGACCTTTTGCTGGCCAAATGGTCGCCAAGCATAGCCCTTATACCATTATGCAATGGCTGTTAATTGGCCATGCACTTGCACTGCTTATCTATGTAATATTTGGTATTGATAGTGTCTTTTTAGTACGAGCCCTACAGGGTATCATCACCGCTTTCTTTTCTATGGCGATGCAGTTAGGTATTACAGATGTTTTACACGATCATGATCGAGGGCAAGGCATGTCGATGTATTCCTTATCCAGTGTTGTACCTGGTTTATATGGACCTGCAGTAGCGCTACTCTTGTGGACGCAATTTGATAGACAGCATTTATTGATCTTTGTGGTTTTGTTGGCTCTTCTGCCACTACTGTTTTTTATTGGCTCCCCTTTAC
Source organism: Lysinibacillus sp. PWR01 (assembly GCF_043359455.1). NCBI lineage: Bacteria > Bacillati > Bacillota > Bacilli > Caryophanales > Bacillaceae > Lysinibacillus > Lysinibacillus sp. PWR01. Next base: position 30,541 of record NZ_JBHERJ010000004.1, read on the forward strand.
CAAAAGCAAAGGAAGACACAGAAGTTGTGACAACAAGAGAGCTGATGGCCGCCATGAAGGGGGCAAAACAACACAAGGGGCTAATCCTATCAGCAATCGTTATGGTTCTTGGTGCTGCTATTTTTGGCGCCATCACCACGTTTTTACCATTGTTTATGCTGACTGAGGGAGTGGGGAATCCAGCTATTTATTTAACGTTACAGGCATTGGTCGTGGTGGGTAGTCGCTTTGTATTGCGACGCTCTATTCCTTCAGATGGTCAATGGCATCCGAAATTTATTGCCTGTGTGCTTTTCAGCTCCATATTGGGCACAACGCTGCTTGCTGTTTTACCTGAAATAGGTTCTTTTGTCTATATTTCCGCTGTTTTCAATGGCCTTGCCTCAGCGATGCTATATCCGACAATTACTACATATATGTCGTTTGTTGTACCAAAAGAATCGAGAAATGTTTTGCTAGGTTTATTTTTAGCTACCTATGATTTAGGCTTTGGGTTGGGTGGATTTTTGATGGGCTTTATTGTGCAATTTACGTCCTATATGGTCATGTTTATGGTTTGTACGGTTTTAGCGATTATCGCACTCTGTGTTGTATTGCGTAACGGTAATCCCGAGAGGCAAATTATCACTACCATACTGACAAAATAATCGCGTGCTTGCTATGTATAAAATATAATAGAAAAGGCAAAACCTTTTATGAGACTAGTTTCCATGAAAGGGGAAATATTCGATGAATATGGTTTTAACTGCCAGTAAACGTCAAAAGGGACGACAATCTTCTTTAACACAGCTTCGACAAAATGGGCGCATTCCAGGTGTGGTTTACGGTTTTCAAATGGAGCCGACAGCCATTACGTTAGATGCTAGAGCTTTTGCGAAAATATTGGCTGCACATGGTACGAAAAGTGTCTTTCAACTCGATGTGGAAGGAAAGCGCATTAATGCTGTTTTAACAGAAGTGCAGCGCTGTGCATTGAAGGGTAATGTAAAGCATGTTGATTTCAAGTCCATTAATATGTCTGAGGAGCTAGAAGTCGATATTCCGTTAACCGTGATTGGTGATGCTGTAGGAGTGACAGAAGGAGGCTTCCTGCTTCAGCCTAATCGTGAGGTTCGCATTAAAGTGAAGCCAACTGAAATTCCAGAAACCATTGAAATAGATGCCACGAATGTTGCGATTGGCACTTCTCTTTATGTAGGGGATATTCGCCAACAGTTTCCGTTTGAAATTTTACATGAGGATGACTATACACTGGTGACCATCACACCACCAGCTGCTGAAAATGTACAGGAAGATGATACAGTCGACGATACACCTGAAGTGCTTGAAGCGACAGGGCAAAATACGGATGAAACAAGAGGATAGAGAAAGAGGGAGCCATCTTACATTTCGTAAGTGGCTCCTTACCGTTTATTGGTTAAACTGCTTTATCGATTTTCGGTAACGATAATATAAAGTGATGTAAATACTACAAGTTACTAAAAATAGCCATGGTGGGATAAAGCGCCCGATAGCAAAGGGTGTTTCAAATAAAAAGGCAAAAAGGAAAGAAAACCCTTCTTTCTCCCATAAACCAGGTGTAAAATACGCATTTTTTATACTGAAAAGGGAGTAGTAACTATCGTTGGCATAAAAAATCATTAAGAAGATAAATGAGAGTATTGCCCAATTGCTTGCATGTTTCATTAAACGTTTATATTTCGCAATGTGGGAATCATGATCTGAAAATAATTCATCATTACCATCTTTACTTTTTGTCCAATAATAGGTGCCATCATATGATTTTTCTTTTACTATACGCCAGCCAAAATCCTCATGTAATTGCTTATAGGTAGCTTTATTTTCTTTGCGAAGCTCCTGCTGACAATCAATCCGAATAACTTGTTCAAGATCTTCAGTAGGCTGAAATGTATAAATACCTGCTGAGTTTACGTTGGAGCATAGCCAACCCTTAGCTAACATTTCATTTAACCAGCGCTCTTCCTTTTCGATATCAAAAAAGACTTTAAATTTTATCATGTTTGCCAGCTCCCTCATATAAAGCTAAAATGTGCTGCAATCTTTGCTGCTCTGCCGCTAATATTTCTAGACCCTCTTCGGTCGTTTGATAAACCTTGCGTCTTGAATCCTGGGTTTCAACAGGTGTAATCCAATGATATTTCAATAAATTTTCAATGGCTCCATACATAGTACCAGCAGCAATCCTTACTGTACCAGCACTCATTTCCTCAATTTTTTGCATCATCGCATAACCATGCAGTGGTTCACGTAAGGCAAGTAAAATGTAATGCATGGTTTCAGATAAAGGTAATAATTTATGTTTTTTCACATCTTCACCTCAAATATACAGTCAGACTATATAGTTTGATTATATATAGTTGAACTGTATATTTCAACTGTAAAAAAAGACAATGCAAAAACTGCATTGTCATTAAAGTTTAGACAACAGCGCTTTTCACGCCTGTCCATCGCATAAATAATTTTTCGTTATAGGATAAGGCAAATTGTACGATTGGTCCAAGTCCAAATGCCATAAATACCGTACCGATACCAATAGGACCGCCAAGTAGGAAGCCAATAATTGCAACCGTTACTTCCATTGTTGTACGAGAGCGAGTCACACTCCAGCCAAGCTTATGGACCATCATCAGCATGAGTGTATCACGCGGTCCAATACCTAAGTTCGCCACCATATACATCCCACAGCCCCAGCCAAGTAAAACTAACCCTGTTAGATAAGAGATAAGTTGCATCCAAAAACCATCAATATCAGGTAACCAATAGTTGAAAATATCAATAAAAATGCCTGCCAAAAACATATCGATAAACGTTCCAGGTAAAGGAAATTTTTTTGTAATCAGCATATCAAATGCTAAAATAGCAAGTCCCAAAATAATGGACCATGAACCGATTGATAAGCCTACTGTTTTTGTTAAGCCAATATGTAGTACATCCCATGAGCCCACTCCAAAAAGTTGGCCTTTAATTGTTAAGGTGATACCAAAAGAAAGCACGATAATGCCTGTTATGAAAAACAAACAACGCGTAAAAAAAGCTTGTTTCATTATTAACCCTCATTCATTCGAAAATTCCTGTTGTCCATCCAGTTATTATAACAATAGATTTTCATTATGCCCGAAGATTGTCATTTCACATTTTTCAAAAAAATACGGTTTAGCTTTCTTGGGAGAGGGCAAAATAGATATATAGATGAAAGGATGGGATACTATGACTTCTGTACGTGATGAAATTTTAGAAGTATTAAATCGAGAAAAGATTGGAACATTGGCAACTGTTGAAAATGGCAAGCCTTACTCACGATACATGACATTCCAACATGAAGATTTTGTATTGTATACAGTGACGAATAAACATTCAGAAAAAATGGAAGAACTACGCAAAAACCCATATACCCATATTTTATATGGCTACGAAAATGGTGGCTTTGGTGATACGTATGTGGAAATAGAAGGGAAACTAACAGAAGTACATGAAGAAGGGATAAAAAATAAACTAGCTGAATTTTTTACGAGTATCTTTATTGGCAATCAGGATGAAATGGTGACATTAAAGATTGAGCCTATTCGTATGCGCTTAATGAATAAAAAAGGGCAGCCACCTAAAGAGCTAGAATTTTCAAACGACCATTGACAATGGTCGTTTTTTACTGATGTAGCGATAAATAGTTGCAATGGTTAGCATCTTTTTGGCATGATAGTTCTTAAAAGAAAAAGGAGTATAGGTTATGTCGATAAAATTACAGCAGTTAACACAAAATATCTTATCATCTCAAGGAAAATTAGAGGCAGATTTCATTCTGAGAAATGCACAAATTGCCGATGTTTTTTCGTTAACGTGGAAAAAAGCAGATATTGTCGTGAAGAATGGTATGATTGTGGCTCTAGATCGCACGAATAAGTTTCAGGCTAAGCAGGAAGAGGATGCTTCAGGAAGCTATGTCATTCCTGGATTAATTGATGGTCATATACATATTGAATCTTCTATGTTGACACCAGGGGAATTTAGTCGCGTTTTACTTCCTCATGGTATTACAACAGTGATGACAGATCCTCATGAAATTGCCAATGTCGCAGGAGCAGAAGGCATTCAATTTATGCTCGATGATGCACAGAAGGCGGATATGGATATTTTTGTGATGCTACCATCAAGTGTGCCAGGTACACAGTTTGAAAATGCTGGTGCTACACTAACGGCTAAGGATTTGGCGCCGTTTCTACAAAATGAACAGGTTCGTGGATTAGCTGAAGTGATGGATTTTCCAGCGGTGTTAAATGGGCAAGAGGACATGCTTCAGAAAATTTTATTATCACAGGAAACAAATTTAGTAATCGACGGGCATTGTGCGGGCTTACAGAGCGAACAAATTACAGGCTATCGGGCCGCAGGTATTCACACAGATCATGAATGTGTAACAGCTGAGGAAGCCATTGATCGTGTAGAGCAAGGGCTGTATGTGCTGATTCGAGAAGGCTCAGCTGCTAAAAATTTACGAGATTTATTACCAGCTGTTCAGCCACATAATGCTCGGCGCTTTGGTTTTTGTACGGATGATAAATATGTGGATGAGTTAATTGATGAAGGCAGTATCAATTTTGATGTTGCCATGGCAATTGCCGAAGGGATGCCACCATTACAGGCCATCCAGTTAGCAACTGTGAACACAGCAGAATGCTATCGTTTATTGGATCGAGGTGTACTCGCACCAGGCTATAAGGCAGATTTTGTGTTAGTAGAGAATTTGTCAACAATGCAGGCAAAGGCCGTATGGAAAAATGGGCGGAAAGTGGCTGAAGATGGTAGAATGCTGACTAATCGTCAAGTGCCAGTTGTGCCTGCTCATATCCATCAATCTGTCCATTTACCAACCATTACAAAGGATAGGCTACAACTAGCATTCACAAAGGGTACAAAGGCGAATGTAATGGAGATTGTGCCAAATCAGCTAATTACCAATCATGTAATAATTGATGTACCTATAAAGGATGGTGTTTTCGTCCCTTCTGTAGAACAAGATCTACTGAAATTAGCCGTCATCGAACGTCATCATCAGTTACACATGACAGGTTTAGGAATCGTCAAAGGCTTTGGCTTACAAAAAGGGGCAGTTGCCACAACAGTAGCTCATGATTCACATAATGCCCTTGTTGTAGGAACAAATGATGAGGATATGGTCCTGGCGCTTACACGCATTCAGGAAATTCAAGGAGGCTTTGTCATTGTAGCGGATGGCCATATTCTAGCGGAGATGCCATTAACCATTGGAGGCTTGATGACAGATGTACCAGCTCAGCAAGCAAAGGAGCAGCTAGCAGGCTTGCACAGTGCATTAAAGACGCTTAATCCAACATTAGATTTCCATTTTCTACTGACGTTTTCTTTTGTGGCATTACCAGTTATTCCTGCTTTAAAGCTAACAGATACAGGATTATTTGATGTGACAACCTTCCAGCATATCTCAGTAGAAGCATAGATAAAAAAACGACCTACTAGCTTTCAATAAGCTTTTAGGTCGTTTTCTTCTATTGCTTATTTAGTGCTAGCTCTCATTCACCATCATTTACGAACTATAAACATGCTTAAAAGTCATTGTAATATGGAATTAGTCGTAAAATTAAGGATTGTGTGTTGATTATTTCAACCTCTTATTTGTAAGCTATTTTCGTCTAAACATCCCTACTAAAAATACATACATTAATATATAAAAGGGGGTGAGATTGACAATGAAAAATAATGATCGATTTATGAAAGTAGTTAGTATTCCTACGCCTTTATATGAATCATTATTAGGTCAATATTTTGTTGGGCAAACCGAATTAATTACCTTACAAAAAGGAAGAAATGCGTGGGGAAGCTTGAGTAATCCTAAATATTCTAATGTGGATTTGTTTGTAAATGCGTTTACCATTACTAATTATTCTAAGCAACCTATTCTAGCTGAAATTTGGTTTAATGCAATACCTCCTGGGGATTCAATGATTTCTAAAAATGTAACGCCTACTAATACAGCCATTTATCCACCACCAAATCCAGACGTTAAAATTGAATTTGCTGAACTTGTTGAAGGGCACCCATATAAAGGAGTAAATGCGTTTAAACGAATTGTTCCACCACAAAGTACTTTAGTAAGCGATGAAGATGGAAAATTTATTTTTCCATCTGGTGAATCATTTGTAATTTTTTTAGTTACACAGGACAATGAATGTATAGAGGCTGAAATAGCATTTGGGTGGTTTGAAAAAATGAAAAAGTGCCATTAAATACTAAGGAGATTGTTAGTAGAATATAATTTATAGTGATATCAATTAGTTAGAAAAAAGAAGCTAAAGCTCTCAAATATCTATTGAGAACTTTAGCTGCTGTATTATTGACTAGTTAAAGCATTTTTTCGAATCTATCAATGGCTTTATTAAATTCATTGTGAGTTTCTGTTACAACTTTCTTCAAATCATGTGTAATATTATCGACCTTTTCCGTATCACTTTCTATAGTCATTACATTATATTCGATATTTCGAAGTGCATTATCCACATTCAGTGCTAATTTTCGTACCTCTTCTGCTACGACTTTAAATCCGCGACCTTTTTCACCAACACGTGCAGCCTCTATTGCGGCATTCAGTGCTAGGACATTTGTTTGTTTAGCGATAGTATGAATCACTTTTACAGTATCTCTAATTGCGTCAACTTCTTTGGCAAGTGATGCTACGGCTTTTATGTTTTCTTCTGAATTGGACACAACAATTTCTACTAACTCCTGAGGCATACTTTTTAGTTTAGCAATAATCTCTAAAGTATTGAATTCTCGATCTGTAATATCTGTTGAAATTTTTAATATGGAACTTACCTTATTATTGTCATTGAAAATGGGGAGGTAAGTTGCTTCAAGCCATATAGAATCGTTCATTTTACTTATTCTTTCAATTTTTCCTTCATATTTTTCTCCATTTAATAAACCTTGCCATAGGAGATGATAGTCTGGGTTTTGTATAAAATCCGGTTTACAAAACTTTTCATGACCCATCCCAATAACTTCATCCACCTGATATCCTAGAACCTCTGCAAATTTTTTATTAGCCCAAATCACTTTTCTATTCAAGTTAAACTCTACGAGGGCTAAATTTTTTTTCATTGAATCTACAATTGCATTTTCATTCATATGTTTTGTCTGAATATTCATATTTTCAAATCCTTATATTAGGTAGCTAAGCTAAATTTAGTTCATACTTAATGATTATTAGATATGCAACATTACTTTTTCACTAGGTTTGTTATGGAGTTCCGTATTAAAGAGATCTATTTTAGGTAAAGGTTTCACTGCTAATTGTGCTAGACCATGCTTTTGTAGAATTCCATTAGAAGTAATGCGGGCAGACTCCAATATAATCGGTAAACCACTTCCTGGATGTGTACCACCGCCAACTAACCAACTATTTTTTAATTCTTCAAATTTATTGTGAGGTCGGAATGTCAGCATCTGTGTAAGCTGATGACCTAGGTTAAAAGTCGCTCCTTTATATACACCTAGATTCTCTTCCCAATTTTTCGGTGAAATTATGTGTTCTTCTTCAATGTATTGCTCTAGATTTTCAATGCCAAGTTTGTCCTCAATTAACCCAATTAGCATGTTACGATAATCTTGTTCACAGGTATCCCACTCAATATGACTGAAATTATTAGGTACTGGTGCTAATACATATAGCGTTGATTTCCCTTGTGGGGCAACTGTTGGATCTGTTACAACTGCATTTTGAATGTAGATAGATGGATCATCCGACAACAATTTATGGTTAGTAATTTCTTCAACATTTTTTCGGTAATTTTTTGCAAACCAGATCGTATGATGGGGCAAATCAAATTTTTTATTGACACCTAGATAAAGCATAAAAGTAGAGCAAGAGTATTTTTTCTTCTCTAACTTTTCTTTAGTGTATTTTTTAAGAACACCAGGCTCGACTAAATGAGTCATCGCATGACCAAAATCACTATTTATTATTACTTCATTCGATGCTATTTTTTCGCCATTATCTAAAATGACACCCTTTACCTTTCGACCATCCAACCAGAGCTTTGAAACGCCACAGTTCGTGTAGATCTCTCCACCATTTTCTCGTACAACCTTTGCCATTGCCTGTGTTAACTTATTAATGCCACCTGTAATGTGGTAAACACCATAAGCATGCTCAATAAAAGATAGAATGGAAAATGCACCAGGACTTTCCCACGGAGACATGCCTAAGTATTTTGCTTGGAAAGTAAAGGCAAGTTGTAATTCCTCTTGCTTGTAAAATCGTGAAAGCGTATCGATTAAAGATCTACCGATTTCAAGCTCACCCAATGCCTTTAAAACTTTTGGTTGTAGTAAATCTGTATAACGGTTCATGCTTGCTTGCAATACAGGTACTAACGCTTCTAATTTGTGATTAGTTTCCTTCATATATTTTTCAAAAGAGCCCTCATTGCCTGGAAATAGTTCATTTATTTGACGAATCATTTCCTCACGATCACGAGTCATTTTAATGCGCTTATCGTGAAAAATTAATTCATACATTGGATCTAGGTTTACTAGATCTATATAATTATGTATATTTTTACCGGCAAGCTCGAATATTTCTTCAATAATATAAAACATATTTAAAAATGTGGGGCCCATATCAAATTTATATTCTCCTAGCTTTATTTCACTTGTTCTACCACCAATATAGGGTTGTTTCTCGTAAACTTTGACATTAAATCCTTTAGCGCTAAGCAGCATTGCCGACGCTAAACCACCTGGACCAGCTCCTATAACAATAATCTCCTTTTTCATTGTGAAAAACCTCCGTATCTGCTATTTAGTCTTATAACACTACCTGTATTGAGTCATGATTTATAAAAAGATAAAAATATTTATTGGTTGTACAAAAGTTATACAGTTATTATACAATTAGTGTACAAAAATGTGCAAACTATATATTCTTGAAATTTAAAAAATTATTTTATGGCTATTGCGTGCAAAAAAAAATCATAGACAAAAGCATGTGTAACCAATGCTTTCATCCATGATATTCTCGTTGAACTTCTCAATAAAATAGATTGTAAGAACAATGCCTTATTTAAACAGGGATAGCAGTATTAATAAACTTTTTAACTTTTGCTTATAGTACTAGTTCTAACCAAAACGTTAAACTCCTACTAAAAATAAATGTTATTTAGAGTGAGAGTTTATAAGTTATTTATAACTTCATCAATAGTACTGGCAATAGCAATTGAATGTAAGGAATGTGTTTTTAAATACTCTTCAGAGCCAGCACCCCCCATATAAAATCGAATAGAAGGATGTTTTGCAGCGAAGTCATCTAATTGCTGAATGCTAGTAGGGTATAACTCAAATGGCCTTGTAGTCATAGCAGATAATAGAACCACCTTTGGTTTAAAATGTATGATTAAAGATTCAATTGCCCCAACAGCTGGAGAACTGCCAACAAGGAATGATCGCCAACCAGTCATCATTGCTTGCAACAATAAAATATGAAGTTGAACTTCATGATGCTCCCCTGGTAAGCATGCGCCCATTATTAGTGGTGCATCCTCTTTAGAGTGGTAATTCCGTCTTAATTGTACTAAATAATCTCTAACAATCATTGTAGTAACAGATTCTTGATACTCGGTCCATACCTGTTTTTCCCATAATCTTCCTACCTCTTGTAAGAAAGGAATAATCACATGAGATAGAAATTTTGCTAATCCTAATGAATGATTTGCTTGTTGCAAGAGTCGATTAAGTTCTACTTCATTGCAAAGTCTTCCTTCTTCCAATAAAAGATTACAGAAATGATCTACATTGTCGCTTATGGTCAACACTGTGGGGGTAACTGCCTCTAAAACATTTTGATTGCTAAGTACAATTGTCACTGCTTGTTTTATAGAATAGCCTTGGTTTGAAAGGCTAAGTACTTTTAAATATAGCTGCACATCCTCTTCACTATAAACACGGTGTCCATTTTCTAATCTTTTTGGATGAACAAGTTGGTAGCGCTCTTCCCATTTACGTATCACTTGTTTGGATAGCCCTGTGATTTCAGATACCTGCGTAATATTATATTGCCAATCTGTTGGTGTCATTATTTCCCTGCCTTTCTATAGCTAGTAACATTCATGATTGTGAGTATTTGTGTGCCGTAGTGCTTTCCGAAACCTTACAACTTTTCATATTATAATATAGATATTTAAAAGTTGTACAACAATTGTATAACTATAGTGGTTGAATATTGAATAAAAAGGAAATAAGGGTGGGGAATTTAATGAGACAATTTGTTGGTTTTTTCTTCCATACCATAATGAGTAGGCTATACGATTTTATAGATAAGCGAATGGCTTTAAATAATTTATTCATGTTATGTAAGCGGAGTAATTATAAGTTGGAATGGGTAATGAATATATTGAATTAGATGATGTAAATGAGAGGGGGAAAGAACATGAAATGGCTTGCACTCATAAGTTATTTCGCCATGGTTATTATTAATGGACTAGCTAGCACGGTGGGGATTAATGGGAAAAAGACAGGTGAAATTTCTAATCAGGTAGATGTATTGTTTATTCCAGCGGGTTATGTTTTTAGTATTTGGGGCTTGATTTATTTTTTATTATTCATTTGGCTTGTACAACAATTTCGATCTTCAACTACTAATCGTATAAATAGCAAGCTTGGTCTCTTTGTAATCACTGCATTATTAAATATCGCATGGTTGTTGAGCTGGCATTATGAATTGTTTATAACGTCCATTGTTATTATGGTCGGCTTATTGGTTCATATAATTTTTCTGTATGTAAGTTACCCGAAAGAGGATAATCGTTTTTCAGGGAGACTTCCGTTTTCTGTATATTTAGGGTGGATTAGTGTGGCGTTGATGGCTAATATTAGCTTTGTGCTTAAATATTATGAGTGGGATGGGTTTGGGCTCTCGGAGGAAATATGGGCACAGTTATTACTTATTCTTGCGACTGTGCTAGCTACTTTTATACGTGTTTATAAGCAAGATGTATTTTTTCCATTAGTAATTATCTGGGCTTTTATAGGAATCGCTATCAAGAATGGAGCAGATGCAGGGAGTACTTTCTATATGCCATTTATATATAGTTTGTTCCTGGTAATTTGGATTTTCATTGGAAGGCCTAAAAGATTATAGTTAAAGTATCTATAATATTTGATAGAAAGCGTGCTTTGAAAAGAAAATTTATTTATAAAGAAACCCAAACTAATGAAGTGTTATGAGCTTCTGTGTAGTTTGGGTTTTTTGTAAAGATAGGTGACCTTTCATCCAATTCTTCTTATCCAATGATTAAAATGTATTCACTTTTTTGAATGTAGAAATAATGGAAATATAAAGGGAATAAGCTCTTTTTGTCGAATCTTCTTATGATGAAAGGAGTAATCAAGTTTTGCTTGTCACAAATTATTTTTATGATCTACCAGAAGAGACTAAAGAATCTATTTATTTATATGAATATAATCTTATATTGAGTAAAGAAGTTGAAATCATTCAATTACATCGAAAACGGTCAATTGTTTATGAAATGAAAAACAAAGGAATTATATTGAAAAAATTTCTATCTGAAGGAAAAGGGGATAACGATATTTACGCATTGTTAGAGTTAAACAGTAGTCCTTATTTTCCTAAAATTTATGCATATAAAAAAAGGGAGTTTTTATTTTTAGAAAAAGTGAATGGTAAAACTTTATCACAGGTTTTAAAAGAAGGCATAACTAACAACGAATTAAAAGAAATTGTTTTGAAAATGATTGAAGCAAAAAAAGATATGATGAATGTAGACAGATATGATTTTGATTTTAAATTTGAACATATATACTGGGATACGGTAAATAGCACTTTGAAATGGATTGATTTGGGTGCTTGTGTAAAAAACCCAATAGGATATTCTGAAGAAGAAAAAAAGAAACGAATTGAATATTGTATTAACCAAGTCAAACAACAATTTGCTAAATATGGGTATAGTTTGTTGGATAATTTAGAGGGGTTATAACTAACTATTGATTTCATTTTGTAACCTAGTTTAATTGAACATAATTTTAAAAGTATACATGCTAATTGTAATCGGATTTTTCGATTTATTTTATCGAAATAATCATCTTTATCGATTTGTGAAATCATAATAAGCTATTGATATACGGGGACACTAGTTAAAACTTAAAGGAAGTAGGGATACTAAATGTCAATAGCAGTTATTTACGGTGGAAATCGTCCTGATGGGAATGTAGAGACATTAACAAAATTAGTTACTCAAGGCCTAATGGTAGAAGAAATTTATTTAAAGGATTATTTAATTCAGCCGATCATTGATAAGCGTCATACTGAGGAGGGCTTTTCTAATATCAACGATGATTATAACGCCATCATTGACCGGATACTTCCGCATGATATTCTTATTTTTTCTACGCCTATTTATTGGTATAGCATGACAGGAATAATGAAGAATTTTATTGATCGATGGTCGCAAACTTTAAGGGACCCAGATTATCCTGACTTTAAGGCACTGATGTCTTCTAAAAAAGCATATGTCATTGCAGTTGGTGGAGACGAGCCATATATAAAAGGGTTACCATTGATTCAGCAATTTCAATATATATTTGACTTTATTGGGACAAAATTTGAAGCTTATATTGTAGGACAAGGAAACAAGCCAGGCGACATTCTACAAGATTTAAAAGTGTTATCTGCAGCTAATCTTCTAAAAAAAGAATTAGCAGGGAACGAGTAATTGATAGCCCGATAAAAAGACTTATTTGGAAACTATTATGACCCAAATAAGTTTTTTTATTTGAATTTTAATGGCAACAGGCTTGGCTTCATCGTTTCACGATTGCTATGTTCGCGAGCCTGTGTCCCTGTCACTTAGCTACTAACTAGTGTAAACTGAAATTTACTATCGATAAAGATGAATGTTTCGGTAAAATTGAATTAAAGGGGTTTGAGTGAATGGATATGAAGCAACTTCAGACGTTTTTAACGGCAGCTGAAACGTTAAGCTTTACACAGACGGCACAGCTTCTTGATTACGCTCAATCGAGTATCACTGCCCAAATTAAAACATTAGAACAAGAATTGGGTGTAATTCTTTTTGAGCGTCTAGGAAAACGTATTGTCCTGACAGAAGAGGGGAAACGTCTGCAACAGTATGCCCAAAAAATGCTAGAGCTAGATCGTGATTTGAAAAAAGCTATGTCCACTGAGCCCGAACAAATCGTCTTAAAAATTGGGGCTCAAGAAAGTCAGTGTGTCTATCGACTACCAAGTATTTTACAGCAATTTCAACAAGCACACCCGCAAGTGAAAATCATTTTTAAGCCTGTTCATACTACAGCTATTGCAAAGGATTTATTACAAGCTGGTAAACTTGATATTGCATTGATAACGGACATTTATCAGGAAACTGCCATGCTCAAGCGAGAGCGATTGATTCAGGAACAGCTTGTTTTTGTGAGTGCCTCCAAAGAAATTAGTCAGCCTCTATCGGCTCAACAAATATCAACTGAAACGATGCTGTTAACAGAAACAGGGTGCTCCTATCGTAATCATTTAGAGGCACAGCTACAGCAAGAGGGTGTCAAACCCTTACAAATGATTGAATTCGCCAGTATTGAAGCGATCAAGCAATGTGTGATGGCAGGGTTAGGAATTACATTTTTACCTAAAATGGTTGTAGAGAAAGAGCTGGAAAGCGGGAAATTAATGGAAGTACCATCCACAGTTGATTTAGCGCCGATTTATACAGATATTGCATGGCATAAAGATAAGCATATGCATCCCTGTCTCGAAGATTTTATTGCCATCGCCAAACATAGCTATGAAGCTTTTAAGGATGAAAAAAGAGCCTGAATGAATCAGACTCTTTTACAAATTATTGCTGCTTGAGGGTACCCGAAAAATTGGTGCCTTCATTACGTTCAGCACGACAATCAATCTCGGACACCTTTAGCGCATTATTGGATAAACGTTCAAACTCGACGACACAGCGATTGCCATTAGAGGATGTATTCATAAGTGCTTTCGTATTGCTTGTGATTGTGGCTGTTCCATTTACACTACCTGAAGCAGTACCATCATTCGCCGTTAAAGCAATTGAAAAGCTTTTGTTTGTGGCATTGGAGATCATAGCATCACGGCGGTTAAAATCGTTTGTACCCTTACCCCATTTATAGTAATAGGTATACACACCCTCCCATGCGCTTTTACTAGGAGTAGCCTGCTGTAATGATTTGTCGAGCTGATTTTGAGCATTTTTTGCCCTATTATTTAAAGATACGTTGTTGGCATTCTCATAAATGGCTTGTGCATCCGCTGAAATTTCATAATAATTTCGTTCGTCCATACGATAGAGCATCGTGACAACTTGCGCACGGGTCATGTTGTTCGTCACGCCATAAAACTTTTGTAAATTACGATCTTCATACTGTGGATTTAACCCGGAAGAAATATAGGTATCAAGTAAAAATTGAATAGATTGATCTAATCCCTTCTTACCGCTAGCTAAATGAGCAATAGCCTGTGCCACTACACCACGCTTCACCGTAGCCGCTCGGATTCGGTTGTCGAAATAGCCATTTAAAGGCACCCCATAGCTTGCGAGTTGGTTATAGAATGCATCCGACCAGTTTGCTGAAGGAGTTTGCTTTTTTAATTCGTCGATGGGCATTTCAAGCTCATAAAAATTGGCTAATAGTTTTGCTAATTGCTGTTCAGTAATGGTAGCATTCGGTTTAAATGTACCGTCTGTAAAGCCATTAACAATATCATACTCTTCTGCCCATAAAATAGCTTCATAGGCATAATGATCCTCTGATACATCTCGAAAGCCAGCAGCTTGTACATTGCCTGCACTAGCTATAAACAGAATAGAAAATAATAATGTACCTATTAATTTTTTCATTCGTTGTCTTCATCCTTTCTTGCTCGCTTTAGTAATAGTTTGCAGGAAATGGATAAAAACTGCAAATTTTTCTAGTGAAAAATAATCGCTATCCTTTGTGGGGAAGCGATTATTTTGAACGTCATTATTGGGCTGTATAACCACCATCTACAGTTAATGTGTTACCTGTCATAAACGTTGAATCGTCACAAGCCATAAATAAAACAGCTTTCGCCATTTCCACTGGTTGACCTAGTCGTTGCATAGGTGTGATTTGACGTAATGGCTCTTTGCTTTCTTCTGGAATGATTGGTGTATCAATAAAACCTGGACAAAGCGCATTGACACGAATACCCCGAGTAGCAAATTCCAATGCTAATGAACGTGTTAAATTAATCACGCCTCCTTTTGCTGCATTATAGGCAGCTGATCCTGGTGAGCCAACCCAACCATACATCGAAGCTGTGTTAACAATCGTTCCACCATTCCCTTTTAGCATTTCTTTGATGGCTGCTTGGGCCATTAAAAATACGCCATCTAGATCCACATTTACAGTTTGACGCCATTCCGCATAAGGAAGCTCCTCAGTTGGTGTAACACGGCCAATTCCTGCATTATTAAAAAGGACATCGACTTTGCCAAATGTCTCAATGGTTGTTTGATAAATAGCTGCTACTTCATTTTCATCTGTTACATTTGCTTTGATAAACAAAGCCTCTGCTCCTGTTGCCTGTAGTTCGGCAGCAAATGCCTGACCTTTTTCTTCGTTTAGGTCCACAAGCACCACTTTTGCACCCTCTGCTACAAATAATTGGGCTGTTGCAGCACCGATACCAGAAGCACCACCTGTAATAATTGCGACTTTATCTTGTAATTTCCCCATATATGACACTCCCTTAAACAATCATTTTTCTTGCACCCTGCGTAAATCACGGTGTACTTTTATTGTAAAGCGCTTGAAAATGGAAACAATCATTAATGTCGTAGCAAGTGTCTAACTAGTAGACATATTTGCCTGAAATGTCTAAAAGGGAGGAAGCAAAATTGCCAAAATGGACACAAAGACAAGAAAGAACCCGTCGTCATTTTTATGAGGCGTTTGTCGATTTAATTAAACAACATGGTTTTCAAGCCATTACAGTGAAGGATATTGTAGAACAAGCAGGCTACAACCGTAGTACCTTTTATGTGCATTTTCAAGATAAATTTGAGCTGGCAGAAAATTTGCTCGAACTGATGTTGAATGGTCTGGAAGTAGCAGTAGGTGAACCATACCTATATGGAGAAAAGGTATATACGACCAAATTGAAAGCACCATCCTTTAATATTATTCATTACATTTATAAGCATCGTCTTTTTTTCGAGTTGCTGAATGTGGAAGATACCATTCCTGGGTTGCATACACGTATGCCCTTAACGATTACAAAAATTTATCAAGAGCAATTTAAATTTGAGACAATCAATCAACAGCCTGTCAATATGGACATGTTCAAGCATTATACATCCTACGGTTTTTATGGATTAATGATGCAATGGATTGCAAGCGGCTATGAAAAATCAGAAGAAGCATTAATCAAGGACATCATTGAATTAACTAAGACACATATTTATGCATTTGAGTTTATAGGGAAACCGCTAGAAAAAGAAAAATAAATGTTTATTAACATATATCTATGTATTTTTATAAAAAATCTCTAATGTCTTCATTAGGGATTTTTTTGTTTGGGCTAAACTAAGTTTTATGTAAGAAAAAAATTTTTTTAAAGAAATTTTCATAAAGTAGTTGAATTTTCTTTGTATTAAGCATATATTTTTCCTAAGGGAAACAAAATATCTCCTAAGAAAGAAGAGTGCGTGAATGAAAGATTTAGGTGATTTCAAGCTGACGATTCTTCCAATGGCCATTTTAATTATTTTGACAATTGTATGGAAACTTACCGATTCAGTAGGTGCAGGTATGATGTTAATACTTTTCTGGATGAGCTGGCGCCAGCTTATTAGGAAAATGAATATAAATTAAGGCATTGTATGAAAAAAAGTCGTGATAGGAACGCCAACTGCTATTAAAAGGCGGGCATGACAAACAATTTACAGCTTGTCCGCCAATTGGTTCCTACGTGCGTATGCACATTTTTTCAAACAATTGCTTAATAAAGAGAAAGAAGAGGTAGAAAAATGAAACAATGGTTAGGTGTAATGGTATTATCACTCTCACTTCTATTATTTGGCTGTTCAGCAGAAACAGAGGGTGAAAAAGAAGGCATTGTGGTTGCAACTACTGGACAAATTGCAGATGCGATTAAAGAAATCAGTGGCGATCATTTACAGGTATCAGCATTGATGGGCCCAGGGGTAGATCCTCATCTATATAAGGCGACTCAAAGTGATTTATCAAAATTGGATAAAGCAGAAGTCATTTTTTATAATGGCTTACATTTAGAAGGACAGATGCTTGATATATTTGAACAAATGGCTAAGGATAAAACAGTCCTGGCAGTGGGCGAGACATTAGATGAAAAGCAACTGCTTGCCAGTGACACAGATGCCATGCTCCATGATCCACATATTTGGTTTGATATTGAGCTATGGAAAGGCGTTGTCAAGGCAATCAGTACGCAACTTCAGGAGGAATACCCTGAGTTTAAAGCAGATTTTCAAACGAATGAAGCAGCTTACTTGAAAAAGCTAGATGATTTACAAGGCTATGCACAACAACGTGTGAATGAAATACCACAGCAGCAAAGAATTTTAGTAACGGCTCACGATGCGTTCAATTACTTTGGCAGAAGTCAGGGGTTTGAAGTACGTGGCTTACAAGGACTGAGTACGGATTCAGAGTACGGTGTGAAAGATGTCCAGGAGATGGTTGATTTCTTAGTAGAAAAAAAGATTAAGGCTCTTTTTATAGAATCCAGTGTATCTGATAAGGCGATGAAGGCTGTCATTGAAGGGGCGAAGGAAAAAGGCCACGACATTGTCATCGGTGGGGAATTATTCTCCGATGCCATGGGAGCTGAAGGAACAACAGAAGGTACGTATATAGGTATGTATCAACATAACATCGACACTATCGTCGATGCATTAAAGTAGGTGAAGAAAATGTATGCATTAACAGTAGAAAATCTATCAGTCGCGTATGATAAGAAAACAGTATTAGAAAATGCCTGTGTAACAGTGCCTACAGGCCACCTAGCTGCCATTATTGGCCCAAATGGTGCGGGGAAATCCACATTTTTAAAGGCCATTTTAAATCAACTTCCCAATAAAGTAGGAAAGGTTGAAATTTTAGGGAAGATGTTTGAGCCAAAGAGTTTAGTCGTGGGCTATGTCCCACAGCGTAATGCGGTGGATTGGGATTTCCCTACAAATGCGCTGGATGTGGTGCTCATGGGGCGTTATGGTCATACAGGTTTGTTTAAAAGACCATCCAAGCAAGATAAAATTGTTGCTCGACAAGCATTAGCAAGTGTAGGGATGCAGGACTTTGCAGAGCGTTCCATCGGGCAGCTTTCAGGAGGGCAGCAGCAGCGTGTGTTCCTAGCGAGAGCCCTTGCACAAAATGCAGATATTTATTTTTTAGATGAACCGTTTGCAGGGGTAGATGCTGCGACAGAAAAAACAATTATTGATATTTTAAAAGATTTAAAGGCACAGGGAAAAAGTATTTTTGTTGTGCATCACGATCTTCAAACCGTCAAAGAATATTTTGACTATACGATTTTATTAAACAAAACCATTTTAGCATCAGGCGCAACAGAAGATGTTTTTACACCAGAGCAATTACAAAAAACATATGGTGGTAAACTTTTCATGATGCAGCATGTGTAAGGAGGGACACTATGTTAAGTGGTAACTTATTGTGGGTACTGAGCGGAACGATGTTACTTGGCATTGCAGCTGGCATCACAGGCACGTTCTCCTTCTTACAAAAACAAAGTCTAGTTGGTGATGCTGCGGCGCATGCAGCATTACCAGGCATTGCCCTGGCGTTCCTGCTAACAGGTCAAAAGGAATTGCCGGTTTTAATGCTAGGAGCGGGCATTACATCTGCATTATCGGTGTATTGTATCCAATGGATTGTGTCATTTTCAAAAATGAAGGCTGACGCTGCTATAGGATTAGTCCTTACTGTATTTTTTGGTGTTGGCGTTGTATTTTTAACTGTCGTTAATCGGAGCCCACTTGGGAATCAGAGCGGATTGAATAATTTTATTTTTGGCAAAGCAGCGACGATGACCAAGGCCGATTTAATGTGGCTCTTTATTAGTGCAACCATCATTATTGTGGTTAGTCTCTTGCTTTATAAGGAATGGAAGCTACTGATCTTTGATCCTGTTTATGCAAAAGGGATTGGCTTACCAATAGAGGCTTTAAAGGCAACATTAACGGTTTTAATTGTCATGACAATTGTTACAGGTATACAAGCTGTTGGCGTTATTTTAATGTCAGCTTTATTAATTATTCCTGCTGCCAGTGCCAAGTTATGGACAAAAAAATTGAGCACAATGCTCATTTTAAGTGCTGCGATTGGAGGTATCGCTGGCATAACAGGAACCTTTATTAGTGCGATTCGAACAGGGTTATCGACGGGTCCTATAATTGTCTTAGTGGCAGCAGGTATATTCTTTCTATCGTATTTTATAAGTCCAACTGGTCAAATTAGTAAATATCGTAGGAAAATGCAATTTCGAAAGCAGGGTGATGTAGGATGATCGAATTTTGGGTTGTATTCACAGGACTATTAGTTGGGATAACATGCGGGATTGCAGGTGTCTTCCTCATCTTGCGTAGAATGTCCATGATTGCAGATGCGATCAGTCATACAGTGCTCTTTGGCATTGTGATGGCTTACCTTATTACCCAAACGTTGAATGGTTTTTGGATGTTGGTAGGTGCTGCGTTTGCAGGGATTTTAACAGCCTATCTTGTGCAATTATTACATTCTTCTGGTATTCAAGAAGACGCAGCGATAGGCGTAGTGTTTACATCTCTGTTTGCAGCAGGTGTTCTCCTCATCACCTTATTTGCAGGCAATGTGCACTTAGATGTTGAGCATGTTTTAATGGGAGAAATTGCTTTTGTTCCTTGGGATAAATGGACATTGCTTGGGCTGGCAATGCCTAAGGCAGTATGGATGCTCTTACTCGTCCTCGTCATTAATATTGCGTTCCTACTCCTATTCTTTAAAGAAATGAAGCTTGCAACGTTTGACCCTGTCTATGCAGCAACCATTGGCATTCCCGTTGTCTTTCTTCATTATGGCTTTATGACATCGATTTCGTTTACAACAGTGGCAGCTTTTGATAGTGTAGGGGCCATTTTAGTGGTTGCCATGTTGATTGGGCCGGCTGCTACCTCCTATTTAATCAGCAAGACGATTAAGCAAATGTTCGTCTATAGTATGCTGTTTGGAGCTGCTGCTTCCGTCATTGGCTATTATTTAGCGAAATTTTGGGATACCTCTATAGCAGGTATGATGGCGACAACAGTCGGCTTAATCTTTATCGTGACGTTCATCTGTCAAAAAATCGTTGAACGTAGAAAAAAAGCACTTGTTCATAAACTAGAAATCTCTTAACGAAAAACATCGTTTGATACGCCCATCAAACGATGTTTTTTCTTTTAGTCGCAAGTTCAAACTTTTGAATGAGTACTCCCTCTAGGAAAAATAGTATACTCGATAAGGTAAACTAGAAAGGGAAAGAATGGCATAGAATCTAGCAAATTTTTCTATATTTTTATGTACGAATATTTAAAATTTTGTTACGATAAATTTTATGGAAGCAACAAGGAGAACAGCATGTGGAAAAATCGAAACGTTTGGATTATTTTATTAGGTGAATTTGTCGTAGGTCTTGGCTTATGGGCTGGCATTATTGGGAATTTAGCCTTTATGCAAGAGGTAGTACCTTCTGACTTTCACAAATCATTAATTATTTCTTGTGGTATTTTAGCAGGCTTAGTCGTCGG
This sequence comes from Lysinibacillus sp. PWR01, assembly GCF_043359455.1. Taxonomy (NCBI): domain Bacteria; kingdom Bacillati; phylum Bacillota; class Bacilli; order Caryophanales; family Bacillaceae; genus Lysinibacillus; species Lysinibacillus sp. PWR01. The sequence goes on from NZ_JBHERJ010000004.1 coordinate 51,435, forward strand.
TCCAATGGCAGGGCGTATCATTGACCAATCGAAGAAAAAAACGGTTGTCCAGATGGCAAGTATCGGACGCATCATCAGTGTTTTGTTTATGTTTATCGCACTTTATACCAATTCGGTTATTTGGATGATTCTATTTTTAATCACACTGCAAATAGCAGCAGCTTTTTATATGCCTGCCTTGCAATCGATTATTCCAATGATTGCTAATGAGCAAGATTTAATTACGCTAAATGCTTGGCAAATGAATGCCAGAACCATTTCTAGGATTATTGGCACAGCTGCAGCAGGATTTATGCTAAGCTTCTTTGAATTAAAATGGTTATATATTATTTCATTTATTGTCTACATAGTCATGTTTGTCATTACAAGCTTGCTACAATTAGATGAAACAACCAATGCAACGCTGGCAAATAAAGAAAAAGGGAACTTTAAAGAAGTGTTACCGATGGTGAAAGAGCACCCGGTCGTCTTGATGACGCTTGTCTTAATGTTAATTCCAACATTATTTTTAGGCTCTTTCAATTTAGTCATTATGAAAATATCTGAAATCCACCAATCTACCACAATTTCAGGGTTACTGTATACGGTGGAAGGTATTGGTTTTATGCTGGGGGCAGCTGGTTTGAAAATGATCGCTAATCGTGTACAAATGGGCACGCTGCTTTTTTCATTAGCCTTTATTATCGGCTCAATGGAGCTACTACTGTTACTGGCGGACATTCCCTTTTTCGCTTTAGTGGCATTTGGCGTTTTTGGCTTTTCAGTTGGCTGTTTTTTCCCAACGACAATGGTAATCTTCCAAAAGCAAGTACCAAAACAGTTTCATGGACGCTTTTTCTCGTTCCGAAACATGATTGATTCAGTTGTCTTTCAAATCGTGCTTTTATCGACAGGCATGATGCTAGATTTAATTGGTTTAAGTGGTATGGGACTTGTTTTCGGAATCATAAGCTTAAGTTTAACAGCTACTTTCTTATTCTACTCGAAGAAAAAGAAAGTCGTTATGCATGCACATTAATATGTGGAATACGGTAGTCGTATAAAGGGGGTAGCAGATGAAAGGAACTGTCTAAATGGGGACGGTTCCTTCTTCATTAGCTTCAAGTAATCTTGTTTGATATACATAGAGAATTAAGAGAAAGAAGGTTGAAAAATGGTTGGAAAATCTAAAGAGTCAATCGCGTCCTATATGGAGTCACCAGAAAAACTAAAAAACCTATATAGACGTGTACTCATCGTTGTTAGCCTATCCCAAATATTTGGTGGAGCTGGGCTTGCGGCAGGGATTACGGTTGGCGCTCTACTGGCACAACAAATGCTAGGAACGGATGCCTATGCGGGTGTACCCTCTGCATTATTTACGTTAGGCTCGGCAGGTGCAGCTTTTATTGTGGGGAAACTATCGCAGCGTTATGGCCGCCGTATCGGCTTATCAACAGGTTTTATAGTGGGCGGAATAGGCGCGATGGGTGTAGTCCTGGCTGCTTTAATGAATAGTATTGTGTTATTGTTTGCTTCTCTATTAATCTATGGAGCGGGTACGGCAACTAATTTACAGGCTCGCTACGCTGGGACGGATTTAGCCAATGATAAGCAGCGTGCTACGGCAATTAGTACGACCATGCTTATGACTACGTTTGGCGCTGTTTTAGGTCCGAATTTAGTAGAATGGATGGGGAAAGTGGCACGATCCATTGGTATTCCAGCTTTGGCGGGGCCTTTTTTATTATCGGCTGTCGCCTTTATTGTAGCGGGACTTGTATTATTTACTCTGTTGCGTCCTGATCCATTAGAAATAGCGAAAGCCCTTGAGGCACATAAGCAAAAAATGAACAAAGAACATCAAGCACAATCCTTGCATACTACAGGCAATAAAAGAGGCTTAGCGGTAGGGGCAACGGTGATGGTCTTGACGCAAATTGTCATGGTAGCGATTATGACAATGACACCCGTACATATGAAACATCATGGACATGGTTTAGCCGAAGTTGGCATTGTGATAGGGTTTCATGTAGGTTCTATGTATCTGCCATCACTCGTCACAGGTATTCTTGTCGATAAAATCGGACGGACAGCGATGAGTATTGCTTCGGGTATTACATTGCTACTCGCGGGTTTAGTGGCGGCGTTTGCACCAAGCGATTCAATGGTGTTACTCATTGTGGCACTTTCTTTACTAGGATTAGGCTGGAACTTTGGTTTAATCAGTGGGACTGCTCAAATCGTTGATGCAACGGAACCTGCTACACGTGCAAAAACACAGGGGAAAATGGATGTCTTTGTTGCATTGGCGGGTGCGTCAGGTGGTGCGCTATCAGGTATGGTAGTGGCGAGTTCAAGCTATGCAGCGTTGTCCTTAGCGGGAGGGCTTTTGTCATTAGTATTGATCCCTGTTGTGATTTGGTCTAGAAGAGCGGTTTAAAAAGGAGAAGGAAAATTTGGAATCTAAACTAATTATCATCCGAGGAAATTCTGGTAGCGGAAAAACGACGATTGCGAAAAGTCTTCAACATCATCTTGGACATGGTACGCTTTTAGTTCCGCAAGATGTTGTCCGACGTGATATGTTAAAGGTGCATGATCGAGAAGGCAATCTTTCTATTGAACTCATTCGTCAAATCGCAGAGTATGGTAAAGGTCGTTGTGAAGTTGTCATTGTAGAAGGAATATTATATACCAGTCGTTATGGAGATATGTTAAAAGATTTAATCCAATTCTATGATCAGAAGGCCTATACGTATTATTTTGATTTATCTTTTGAGGAAACCGTTATTCGTCATCATTCTAGCTCCAAAAAGAATGACTTCGGCGAAGATTCTTTACATGCGTGGTGGAATCCACATGATTATCTTGGTGTGGATGGAGAAACGCTGTTGACCGAAGAGATGTCACAGGAAGATATATTGAAATTGATTGGTAAGCAGCTACAGAAGTAACGGTATTTTTTCAAGCGGAACTATTTTGTGGGAGAAGCGTCCCAATGTTAAAGTGTAGGAAAGCGAAGAGTAGGTACATATGTGGATTTAATAACAGAAAAATTAATCATGATTGCTTTATTTATTTTAATCATTCATGCCATTGAAACGCTTGCCTATGCAGTACGTCTATCAGGAGCACGTGTCAAATTACTAGCTTCGGCTTTATCTCTTTTTAATGTAATGGTCATGGTGTCAAGGTTAGCAAATATGATGCAACAACCATTCACAGGAAGCCTTGTTGATACAGCACCTGCAGATAATGCGATGACATTTGTAGAGCACCAATTTCGACTCATTATTGGAGCGGCTTCGCTTGGAACAATAGTAGGAATCTTACTCATCCCCACCTTTATAGCTATTTTTTCAAGGGCTATCGTCCATTTGGCTGAGGAAAGAGGTTCCATTCCCGCTTTAATGAAAAAGGGCTTTACGTTGGACTATATAAGACGAGGTATTAAGCATATTCATAAACCAAGTTTTAGTTATTTAAAAGGCATTCGTCTAGGGGATATACCAATTAAATTATTCATCATCAATATTATCATTACAGCTATCTATACCATTGGCGTTTTATCCGCTTTATATGCCACATTATTAGTACCAGAACTAAAGACTACTGCTGTCATGGCATCTGGATTAATCAATGGTATTGCAACGATTCTATTGATCCTGTTTATTGACCCTAAAATATCCATTCTGGCCGATGATGTTATCAATAAGAGAGGAAGTTATCTCGACTTAAAAAGAATGTCCGTTATGATGATGTTTTCCAGATTTTTAGGAACCATTGTGGCACAGTTATTATTGATTCCTGGCGCGCATTATGTCGCGTGGTTTGCAAAGCTAATTGCTTGATTAGAAACCTTCCTTTATATTTTTTCATATAAAGGAGGGGTTTTTTTACTTTAAGGAAATAAGCTATTGGTAGGGGAGAAGTACATTAGTTATATAGTATAATGTGTGTGAATAATACATTGGAAAAGAGGGGAACGAAAGTATGCCAACGATACTTGTAGCGGATGATGATGTGAACATTCGTGAACTTGTTTGCCTTTTTCTACGCAAAGACGGGTTCACGACCATAGAGGCTGGAGATGGCAAAGAAGCGCTAGCCCTCTATCGCTCAACGCCAATCGATCTTGTTGTACTGGATATTATGATGCCAACGATGGATGGCTGGACACTATGTAAGGAGCTACGCAAAATGAATACAGATCTGCCCTTACTGATGCTGACAGCAAGAGGAGAAACATGGGAAAAAGTGAAGGGCTTTGAGCTCGGAACAGATGACTATTTAACGAAGCCATTTGACCCGTTAGAGCTGACGGTACGTGTAAAGGCGCTTTTAAAGCGCTACAGGATTGGTCATTCGCAGACGATACAACTTGGTCAAATCACGCTGGACCGTCAGACCTATAAAATCATGAGAGGGACAGATGCCATTTCACTGCCACTCAAGGAATTTGAATTATTATATAAGCTTGCGGAAACACCTGGGCAAGTCTATACACGGGAACAACTAATCGATCAAATTTGGGGGATTGATTATGCGGGAGATAATCGAACCATTGATGTACATATTAAGCGCCTGCGCGAGCGCTTCAACACGATAACTGATTTTCATATCGAAACAATAAGGGGTCTTGGCTATAGGCTTGAGGTTGATGAATGATTAAATCTTTATATACACGCGTCGTTTTAATCTTTTTAGTTGCTGTCATTGGAGGAACTGTTATCTCCTTTTTCATGGCAACATGGGTATTTAAAGATAAATTGAATGAAAACTTACAAATTCCCTTACTGAATTTTGGTCAAGACATGGTACAAATTTTTGACACATTACCGTTTAATGAAGCAGATCGTTTCATTCGTGATATGCATCAGCTTGAATCCTATCATATTCGCATTTATGAAGAAACGGGGCATTTTACGTCTTACGGAAAGCTTCCTGACGATGAACTGGCTCCTGTAACCATGGCACAAGTGCAAACTGTGCTGGCTGGAGAGGTCATTCAAGTCAATCCTGGGGGCATTTCATCTATTCTGGTTGGCATACCTCTAACAACTGAAATGGGAACAAAAGCGATGTTTATCCAGCCTATATCTTTACCTTCTACCTCTTTTTCCATAAAGTTGATTTTGAATTTTGCTACCTATGCCCTTGTTATAGGAAGTATTGTGTTTTTAGTAGCAGCGATGTTTCTAGTGAAGCCAATCAAAAAGCTAACACAAGCAACTAAACATATTGCTGGTGGCGACTTCAATGTAGAGCTAAACATTAAGCAATCAGGAGAGCTAGGGACGTTGGCTAAAAGCTTTGAAGACATGGCGGAGGAGTTACAGCAGCTAGAGCAAATGAGGAGAGATTTTGTATCGAACGTATCCCATGAGGTGCAGTCTCCACTTACCTCCATCTCTGGCTACGCGTTAGCACTAAAGCAAGTCGATGTAACGGACGACGAGAAAAGCCGTTATCTTGATATTATCATTTCAGAAGCCAATCGAATGTCCAAGATGAGTGATAGCCTCTTAAAGCTGAGCTTACTAGAATCAAAGACAAAGCCCATGCATCTTGATAGGTTCAACCTAGATGAGCAAATTAGACGTGTCATTGTCTCGATCCAGCCGCAATGGTCTTCTCGCAACATCGATTTTGAGCTTAATTTGAAGGCTGTTCGCCTCATGGCTGATTACGATCAATTACATCAGGTATGGACAAATATTCTTACGAATAGTATTAAATTTTCAAATGCTCATGATACGATTGAGATCAGCATGAAGCAACATGCTGATCATGTGACAGTGCGAATAACGGATAGGGGCATTGGGATTTCTTTAGAGGATCAGAAACGTATATTTGAGCGATTTTTTAAGGCTGATCGTTCACATAGTCACAAATATGAAGGCAGTGGAATGGGACTTGCTATCGTGAAACAAATCGTCTCGCTACATCAAGGAGAAATTCAAGTAGAGAGTGAGCTTGGACGAGGAACGACAATCATTGTCAGATTACCTTTTACCTTAAATTAAAGGGATAATGTTACGACTCCTATAGGGATATCGTAACATTTTTTTGTTGTTCATCTTGCGTTCATATTGTCGTCATTCGGAAGACATCTTCCTCCTTTATATTAATACTAACAGCTTAAAAGTAGCTGGAATAATCGTAGTAAAGGAGGGAGGCACGGGTAAAGGTGAATCCCCCTCGTGCATCAAACATGAAAAAATTTACGCGTGTTTTACTGAAATCAATGGCGGTCATCGGTGTAACAATTGTGGTGCTACTTGCTATTGTTTTTACAGTAAACATTGTTTGCAACAAAATAGAGCAAGGAAAAATAGAACCCTATGGTCAGCTCGTCTCTGTTAATGGGGAAAAGATGAATATCACCATCCAAGGCAAGGGTACTGAAACCATCGTACTGCTACCAGGCTTCGGAACTGCAGCACCAACGCTTGATTTCAAGCCACTGATAGATGAACTAGCTCCTTATTATAAGATCGTCTCCGTAGAGCCCTTTGGTTATGGCTTAAGTGAGGATACTGCTAAAGAACGAAGCACAGAGAACATAGTTAGTGAGATTCATGAAGCTTTACAGGAGTTAAAGATTGATCGGTATATGCTCATGGGACACTCGATAGCAGGCATCTATGGGCTGGATTATGTCAATAAATATCGGAATGAAGTAACTGGATTTGTCGGGATTGATAGCAGTGTACCTACGCAGGATGGGATGGACACGAAGTTTCCAATCAAGTCATTACAACTTCTAAAAAAATCAGGGATTGCAAGAATTCTTATAAAATTTACAGATGATCCCTATGCAGGTCTTCCGTATGATGATGACACAAAAGAGCAAATAAGGATGATTACACTCAAAAACTTTTATAATACAAGTACTTCTAATGAATTAGAAAGTATTTACAAAAAATTTACCGCAGCAAAAAATCTTACATTCCCTAAAGATTTACCCCTTCTATTATTTGTCCAAGCAAATAGTGAGGGTGTTGAAAAAAACTGGATACCACTCCATGAAGAACAAGTCAAGCATTCAGTTTATGGCAAAGTAATCACATTGGATGGGGATCATTACTTACACCATACAAAATCGCCGGAAATCGCAGAAAACGTCAGATTGTTTATGCAAAACAAATGATCAATAGTATCTTACCTCTTTGCTTTTTGGAGGTAAGATTTTTTAAATCCTATCCCTTTAATTGATTTCTTCCTTACGTAGTCTTCTAAAATCTTTCGTTTTTCTGATAGCTAAATGATTCAATTGAGCAAAATGATCCAAATGTGTTATCACATCTTTCGGTTTGAAATAGACAATACGTAAGTTGAAGCCTTTTGTGATAATCGTTGCACCCGGTGTTGCCCATCCATAGCGCTTAAACAGTATTTGCTTTATTTGCTGTGCTTGCAGATACTTTGAAAATAGTACGACCTTACAAAGAGAGATGGTATACTCGATTTCATTTTCTTTGATTAGTAAATCATATTGTACTAGGAGACCTGCCAAACAAAGTAACAATGAGAGACTCAATAAAAGGGTAAGGATGAAATTATCTCCTAAAGTAATCAATAGGAATGTCCCACAAAAAAGTATGGATGGTAATAAGCTACTTCTAGGCTGCTTTGCACTATAATGCATCGCTATTTCCTCCTTTAGATATGTATAGTCTCATTCTATCTTTAATGATAGTTGTAATCCATACTTCGATAAGCATGGAAATACTTCCTGATTATAATCAACATAGAGCGATTATTCTATCAGATAAGGAGCTATTTTATGAAAAATTATCAATTTATTGCTTTATTAGTAGTAACGACCTTTTTAATGGGTTCATCATTTGCCATTGTTAAATTAGGTTTACCATATGCCTCGCCTTTATTATTGGCTGCACTCCGTTTTATATTGGCAGGTATAATCATGGCTATCGTTGTGATCATCTTGAAGAGACCTCATCCTATTGCAAAGAAAGAATGGTTCAAGTTATGCATGATCGGGTCCTTTCAAACGGCAGGTGTGATGGGATGTATTTTTTTAAGTCTACGCACCATCACAGCAAGTGAATCTTCTATATTAACATTTACAAACCCATTACTAGTTGTGATTTTTGCCACCATTTTTATGAAAGTGCGCTACCATGTCTATCAATGGATAGGAGTATTGTTTGGCTTAATCGGCGTGATCATCACGATGGGGGCACAAGTTGAATTGAAAATAGGTATCCTTTTTGGCTTGCTATCTGCTGTTTTTTGGGCCATTGCCACCCTATTAGTGAAAAAATGGGGCGTATTATTTGATACGTGGACTTTATCGGCTTACCAGATGTTGTTTGGCGGCTTACTCCTTTTACTTGGGAGTGTCTTGTTAGAGCAACCATTTTTTATTGTGAATAAACAATCATTAATTATTTTGTTGTGGCTTAGTATTTTTTCCTCCATCATTCAATTTGCGGGCTGGTATTATCTTCTGCAAAACAGTGATCCAGGGAAAACAAGTGCCTATTTATTTTTAGCGCCATTTTTTGGTGTATTAACAGGCTGGGTGTTATTAAATGAACCGTTAAAACCATCCTTAATGGTTGGCGGCTTATTCATCATCATGGGCATTTATTTAGTAAATCGTACTTTTAGTAAAGAAAAGGGCTAGGAGATAACTCAGAGCCCTTTTCTATTTTACAAATCTAAATGAAAGACCTCTTTAAAGCCTATTTTACCTTTCTCTGTCACTTTAATGGCGCGAATAGAGGGAACACGTATAAGCCAATCGAGGTTGAAAAATTGATTTAATAGCTCGCTGCCTAGTGCACCAGCTAAATGATAACGCCGTTCACTCCAATCTAAACAGGCATGAGAAAAGGAGCGTCGTTTTCTCTTTAAAGCAGCTAAATCGATTCCGAATGTGGTGAAAAATAATGTGCCTTCATCTGTCAGGATAAATTGCTTGTCGTCTAGTTTTATATAACCTGCATTCATCATCGATTCCGTTAATTGGACACCCAATTTACCAGCAAGATGATCATAGCAAGTTCTAGCATCCTGCAATAATTTGATTTGGCTTGATTGCTTTAATGAACGTATTTCAGGTGGTGGTGAGATAGCTAGGAATGACTCTAAAAATTGAGCAATGTCCTCATCAGCCAATTGAAAATAACGATGTCTGCCCTGTTTTTCAACTTTTATCAGCTTTCCTTCTACTAATTTAGCAAGATGGAAGCTAGCAGTTTGTGGCTTGATAGCAGCCATATATGCCAGTTCACTAGCCGTATGAAAACGGCCGTCCATCATACTAGCAAGAATGGTTGCCCTTGACGTTTCACCAAGAAGTGCTGCTACTTCTGCCATGTTTGGATTAATTCCCATATGTCACAATCCTTTCAGTTTCCTATATTTAGATTTTAGTCAAAGTCATTATCGTTTACAATAAAAGTAATAGAGGGGGAGAAATAAATGGAAACATATTATGCAGTGATTTTTACATCGCAAAGAACTAAACAAGATGGGGAAGGCTATGGCAAGATGGCTGACCTCATCGATGCCTTAGCACAGCAACAACCTGGTTTCCTTCGTGTGGAAAGTGTCAGAAACGAGGAAGGAAAGGGCATAACGGTGTCTTATTGGGAATCGCTAGAGGCTATCCAAGCATGGAAAGACAATGCCAAGCATTTGACGGCACAACAATTGGGTAAAGACAAATGGTACACAAATTATAAAGTGGAAATTTGCCAAATGATTAAAGATTATTCTTTTACCAAATAGCAAATGAGAAGGAGGCCTATTTTTTATGACGATTGTTGAGGAATGGCATGATCTAAGACAAACATTTAATCCTTCCAATCCGATAACCATTAATCAAATGCATATTTTTAAAGATCAATTAAAGCAGGTTCAACAAACAGAAGAAACGTTAAGGATATTAGTAGAGGTTTACTGTTTACTTAGAATGTATCCAGAGGCTTATCGGTTATTTACTGTCATTATGAATAAAGACGATAAAAAAGATCGAAAAAAATATGGTGTTCTCCAAACCTACATAAATCAAGCAAATTCGGTGAATCCTCTGTTGCCACGAAAAATAAGAGATCATCAGCCAACACAAACGATTATCCCAACGTTTAAATATGTCCCCAAACCGCTTGAGGCGAAAATATTTGAAACAGATGAGGTCGTTGTCTGTGATTGTTGCCAACAGCAAGTGGATGTTTATTATACAGGAGGCATTTACGCAATTGAGGATGTTGATTATCTCTGTCCTACTTGTATTCACAGTGGGGATGCAGCGCAAAAATATGATGGCTCTTTTCAGCAAGATTTACTGTATGATGAGCAGATTACCAATCCTTTATTGGCACAAGAAGTACTGTATCGCACGCCAGGTTATGTGAGCTGGCAGGGGAATAATTGGGTGGCACATTGCTCTGACTACTGTGCATTTATTGGTTATGTTGGTTGGAGTGATATAGTGGAGCTAGGAATTGAGGATCAATTTGACAATTATACAGGGTTTCCGAAAGAAGAACTTTCTGCATCCTTAATGAACAATGGTCATCATCAAGGGTATTTGTTTCAATGCTTGGTATGTGACCGTTATGTGCTTTATTCAGATTTTAGTTAATGGTTGTTTGAGGGGGTAGAGAAGTGGAACAATTTCTGCAACGATATATGTATTCATGGCGCTTAAATGGTTGGCTCATCCACGATATTTTTTTATGTATTGTGCTAGGCATAGGATTTATACTGTTATTGTTTATCGTCATGAAACGTAAACGACTCGTTACTTCTAGCATTTTGCTCATTGCTTTTTTATTGGTCAGTCATCTCTTAATGATTGTTTTTGGCTTAGCGGGGAGAGGCTTTCCAATTAAATCAGATTCTCCGATTTATACAGATGATTCACAAAGCATTGCTGTCCAAATGGTGCAAGGTTCGGAAAATAATGGGACATCGAATGGAATTACGCATTTAATTGCACACCATCTCCTAGTAGCTGTGAATTTACAAACGGGTGAAAAGCAATGGACAAAATCAGCTTCCTATAAAGAAACACTGATTGGGAAATTTATGGGTGGTCTTCTTATCCATCATCGTGATGATGAGTTTGGTCAATTGTCATTGTTAGATATGGAAACAGGCAAAGAAATACTTTCTGAAAAAGATTTTCGAAAGCAACATCCATCCTTAATAGCGATATTGAGTAATAATGCACATCAAATGGCTGTCCTAGAGAACAATTTATATTTGGAAGGGGTCGATGGTAAATTCTATCGCTTTGATGGTAAAGCATTAAGTGAGGAGGCGAAGGCTCAAGATTACCTATCTGCCCGTTTTTTCATTGAAACCGAGTTGCCGGGTTATTTTGCTACACATCCACTGCTTGTAGAGGATGATCAGGCCATTCGAGATTTTAGTCAAGCTGTCCTAACAGAGCCAGCCATTCAAGCCTATGAAAATTTAGAGCCAAAAGTGGTCGATGTGGATATCGTAGAAAAAACAGCGCTTGTTTCTTATCGACAAACACAGCGAGAAAGTGCTGAACACATGCTATTGCTTTATGATATGAACAAACATCAAGTATTGTGGGAAAATAATATTGGTGTCATTAATTCACAGCAACAACAGCCAGGTGTACGGACATTAGAGACTAGTTATGTCATTCAAGCTGGTGATAGATTTCTAGTATTCGATAAAGAAACGAAAAAGAGGTTTGTTCACTATCATCTACGTTGGAATCGCCCTATTGATGAGTGAAATCTATTCGAATAATTGTTCTTTTTCCGATTCTCCAAAAAAGGAGTATAATTTAATAGGAAGAAACTCTGAATAAAAGGATGGCGTGCGAATATGGATGAGCAATTAGAAGATTGGATTATACGCTTTCAAAGGGATAAAGATATTGAAGCACTGGCCAATTTAAAAGACTATTGTTATGAGATGGTCGAACCTTTGATTGAAGAATTTACAACGAAGTATGGGGAAGAGGCAGGCGAGTTATTACGCCTAAAGTGGGATAAACGATTTTATTTTTTATTTACAAAATATCAAGTGAATGTAGGGCTATCACTAGAAACATTCGTCAAAAATACGTATCGTTTTTATTTCATGCAGGTGTTACAAAAGGCTGGTTATAAGTGATAGAATAAAGCCCTTGATTTGTTTTTACACAAATCAAGGG